>NZ_JAGDFV010000004.1 GCF_017497985.1 Meiothermus sp. CFH 77666 | reverse complement strand
GATCAGCAGCAGGTCTTGCCAGCGATGATGGGTTTTCAAGTACTCGCGGGAATCGGGTATCTGGGCTAGATACGGCAACGGACTGGGGATGGAGACAGCTTTCATATGTGATTATGATAAAAGCCTGGTCTTTAGCCAGTTTTCATGGCCTCTGCAAGTCCAAACAGTATGCTGGCAACATGACCCGCACCTACTGGCTTGGCCTATTAGCCCTTGTACTCACCGCCTGCCCCAACCCTGCTCCCCCACCGCCCCCAAACATCACGGTCAGCCTCAACCCAAGCAGCGCTTTTTCCCTGGATATTGGCCAGCAAAGAGCAATTGCCGCCACAGTGACCGGCACCAGCGACACCCGCGTCACCTGGAGCAGCAGCAATCCCAGCATCGTCTCGGTAAACAACGGCGTGGTGCGCGGAGAGTCCGCCGGAACGGCTACCATCACCGCCCGCAGCGTGGCCGACCCTACCAGGAGCGCCTCGGTGGGGGTGACGGTACTCGAGCCCCCCTCCCCTCCTCCCCCAGGCAATGGGGTCATCAGCGGAACGGTCAGCATTGCCCTGCAAACCTCTCTGCAAAATGCCGACCTGACCGCGCCCTTTGTGGAGGGCGAACTCATCGTGAGGTTCAAACCTCAGGTCAGCCTGCAATCGCTAAACCGGCTTTCGGTTTCGGGGGTGGAGATCCAACAGGTCAGACCGCTGGGCACCGAGCGCACCTATCTCTACCGCGCCAACCTGAACCGTACCGACACCCTCACTTTGTTGCAGTCGTTGCAAAGCCGGAGTGATGTGGAGTTCGCGCACCCCAACTACATCCTTTCTGCTCAGGCCACCCCCAACGACCCCCAGTACCCCAACCAGCGCTGGCATTACGAGGCCATCAACTTACCGGGCGCCTGGGACATCGAAACCGGCGCTTCCAACCTGGTCAGGGTAGCGGTCATTGACGGGGGCGTGGTGGCCGGTCACCCCGACCTGGCCGGGAAGCTCTTACCCGGCTACGACTTTTACTCCAACGCTGCCGACTCCGGCGACGGCGATGGACGCGACCCCAACCCCGAGGACACCAGCCCCGGCACCGACTTCCACGGCAACCACGTCACCGGCACGGTGGGAGCCGCCACCAACAACAGCCTGGGGGTGGCCGGGGTCTCGTGGGGTGCGCGCCTGGTTCCGATTCGCGCGCTGAGCGGCGGCAGTGGAACCCTGGCCGACGTGGCCGATGCCCTGAGATGGGCTGCAGGACTGAGTGTGTCTGGCGTTCCGGCCAACGCGAACCCTGCCAGCGTGATTAATATGTCGCTGGGAGGGCCGGTGGCCTGCACCAACGCCCCTGCCCTACAACAGGCCATCAACGATGCGAATAACGCCGGTGCCATCATCGTGGTGGCGGCAGGCAACTCCAATGTGGACGCCAGCACCTTCAGCCCTGCCGGGTGCAGCGGGGTGATAACGGTGGGCGCTACCAATGCCGCCGGCGACCGGGCCCCGTACTCCAACTATGGCACCCGGATTGACCTGATGGCCCCCGGCGGTGAAGCTTCCGGACAGCAGGTGGTGAGCACCCTGGGCAGTGGGCAGTATGGGGGTAAGGCGGGCACCTCGATGGCCGCGCCCCACGTGGCCGGCGTGCTGGCCCTGATGAAAAGCAAAAAGCCTGCCCTGACCGCCGCCGAAGGGCTCTCCATCCTGAAAGACACCGCCCGGCCCCTGAACCCGGCCCAGTGCAACCGCCCCAGCGGCCTCGAGTGCGGTGCGGGGCTCATAAACGCGCAGGCCGCCCTGGCCCGCCTGAACACCCCACCCCCTCGCTCGCTAGTGCTCTCGGCCAGCCCCAACGCCCTGACCCTCAACACCGGCGCAAGCGCTTCCGTTACCATCGGCATCATCCGTACCAACTTCACCGAGCCGGTGGCCCTGAGCGTGAGCGGGCAGCCCGGCGGCACCACCCCCAGCTTCAGCCCCGCCAGCCCCGTATCCGGCAGCAGCACCACCCTGACCATTCCGGCGGGCAGCACCCCCGGCACCTACACCCTGGTGGTCAGCGGCAGCGCCAGCGTGAGCGGACAGACCGTGCAGGGCGAGACCCGCATTACCCTGACCGTGGTACAGCCCCCAACCACCCCCCCGCCCACCCAGAACATCCAGGGCACCCGGATTTACTTCGACGCGGTGCTGCGCGAAACCCCCACCCTGAGCCTGTTGCTGGATTTTAGTCCGGTGGTCATCACCCAGACCGGCACCCAGGCGCCCTACAGCCGCAGCAGCCTTTCAACCACCGGGCTGGTGGGCTACCGCATCTCGGCCTGGAAGGATGTGAACGACAACGGCACCCAGGATGTGGGCGACCTGTTTGGGTGGTATAGGGTTAATGGCAACATTGCGACGGTGATGCCAGATGCCAGCAACATCAATGTGGTGCTCGAGCCCGTCCTCTCCACCACCCTCACCCGCGAAAAGTGGCTAAAACAGATGGGCTACCCGGCCCGCGAAGATACCCCACGGTAAGCTTGTTCAAGGCGCGTTTGCAGTGAAGCCATTGAGTTGCGCACATCGGTTTACAACGCTTACGGTGGGGGCCCCCACCTCGGAAAGTCGCATTTTGGAGGCATTTATCGGTGGTAGGGCTCGCCCCGCTTGAGGGTTTCGACCCGGTAAAGCTGCTCCAGGAGCACCACCAGCGCCAGCTCGTGCTGAAGGGTTAGTTTAGACAGGGACAGCAGCCAGTCGGCCTCGTCTCGCACGGCCTGGGTATGGCCCTCGGCGCCCCCAATCAGGAACGCCACGCCTTTTTCGGCCTCCAACTCCCAGGCCTCGAGCCGGGCCTTGAAGGCCAGGGTATCGGGCAACTGGCCTCGCTCGTCCAGCACCACCCGCCGGTAGCCTTCGGAGGCTTCCAGCAAACGCTGCCCTTCCTGAACCGGGATGCCCTCCTTGAGGTAGAGGAGCTCGAGCTTCCCGTAGCGCTGCAAGCGCCTTGTATACTCCTCCACACCCGCTTTGGCATAGGCCAGTTTGGGTTTACCTATGACACAGACTCGCAGTTTCATGGGGCGATCCACCGTGATGATATACCCAGCGGGATTGAGTCTACCGGAACCGTCAGGGCTTCGTAGCAAAGTGCCCTTCATTTGATCCTCCCCATCTGGGGCCCCCACGGGAAGCATTTTTGGATGCCTTGTACCAAAATCACCAGACCCCTTTCCTTCTCCCCTTGCGGGAGAAGGTGGCGGCATCTCGCCAGCGGCATGTAGGAATGACGTCGGTGACGTCAATAGCTGCGTATGGAGCATCGCCGGATGAGGGGGTTAGACATGCCCCCCTGGATAACTATCCAAGCATTTTGGTATGAGGTCTGCATAGCCTACTTGACCCCCAATCGGCCTGGGGAAAAACCGGCTATAATCTTGGGTACCAAGAGGTCGGTATGGGAAAGAGCCTTGCGCTACCGGCAGTGATTGGCTCTCCCGAAACCTCGAGCCCGGTATACCAAAACCCAAGCGCAGACCTCCCCCGCTGGAGGTCTTTTGGTTTGGCTGGGTGGTTATTCCCCGTGGCAGTCCTTACCCAGGGCGCCCCGGACAAAAAAGCCTTTACCCAAGGCTTGGCAGGTCGGGCCGGCTGGTCACCCCAGCAGGCCGGGAGGAAACATGGTTCAAGAGAAAATACGCTTCCAACCCTTTAGCCCAGAGCCCATCCGGCTGGTAGACGAACAGGGCCACTGGATCGCGCCCTTTGAGCACGGGCTGTCCCCCGAGCAGCTCCAGCGCTTCTACCGCGACATGCTGGCAGCACGGATACTGGACGAAAAGCTGGTCATCCTGATTCGCACTGGCAAAACCAGCTTCATAGCCCCTCACGCAGGCCACGAAGGGGCTCAGGTCGCCATTGCCCATGCGCTGCAAAAGGGCCACGACTGGCTGTTTCCCTACTACCGCGACATGGGCCTGGTGCTGGCCATGGAGGTGCCCCTGGTGGAGATTTTCGGCCAGACCCTGGGCAACGCCGCCGACCCCGCCAAGGGCCGCCAGATGCCCTCGCACCCCGGCAGCAAAAGTCTGAATATTTTTACGGTGTGTTCGGCCATCGCCTCGCACGTACCCCCTGCGGCGGGGGCGGCTATCAGCATGAAGCTGCGCGGCACCGGGCAGGTCGCGATCTGCACCTTTGGCGACGGGGCTACCAGCGAGGGCGACTGGCACGCCGGCATCAACTTTGCCGCTGTGCAGGGTGCGCCAGCGGTGTTTGTGTGCGAAAACAACCGCTATGCCATCAGCGTGAACATCTCCAAGCAAACCGCCTCCGAAAACATCGCCGTCAAGGCCCATGCCTACGGGATTCCCGGCTACTATGTGGACGGGCTGGATGTGCTGGCCAGCTACTTCGTGATGAAGGAAGCCATCGAGCGGGCCAGGGCCGGGCACGGGCCCAGCCTGGTCGAACTGGTGGTTCACCGCTTTGGGGCGCACTCTTCTGCCGATGACGACAGTCGCTACCGTTCACGCGAGGAGCTGGCCGCCGAACGCCAGCAAGACCCCTTGCTGCGCTACCAGCGTTTCCTGGAGAAAGAAGGGCTCTGGGATGCCCAGTGGGCCAACGAACTACGCATCGAACTTGCCAAAGAACAGGAAGCCGCCTTGCAAGAAGCCCTGCAAGCGGGCGAGCCCGACCCCCTGCAAATGTTCGACGATGTGTACGCTGCCCGCCCCTGGCATCTGGAAGAGCAGCGCCGCCTGGTGATGGACGAATTGCAATCCTGACGGTAAAGGTTTCTGTCCTCTTTTTGAAGACTTGTGACTTGCGACCCGTAATGGAGGTTGTATGCCAACCATGACCCTGATCCAGGCGATCAATACCGCCCTGGACGAAGAGATGAGCCGCGACGAGCGGGTAATGTTGCTGGGGGAGGATGTGGGCAAGCGCGGGGGGGTTTTCCTGGCGACCGAGGGCCTGCAACAGAAGTATGGCCCTGACCGGGTTATAGACTCTCCCCTTTCTGAAGCCGCCATTCTGGGGGCCGCCGTGGGGCTGGCTGCCCACGGAATGCGCCCGGTGGCCGAGATTCAGTTTGCCGACTACGTCTTCCCCGGCATTGACCAGCTTTTCTCCCAGGCAGCCAAGCTCCGCTACCGCTCTGGGGGACAGTTCACCGCCCCCATGGTGGTGCGAATGCCCACCGGAGGCGGCGTGAAGGGGGGGCACCACCACTCGCAAAGCCCCGAGGCCCACTTTGCCCATACCGCCGGCCTTAAGGTGGTGGTGGTTTCCACCCCCTACGACACCAAGGGGCTTCTGAAGGCGGCCATCCGCAACGACGACCCGGTGGTTTTCATGGAGCCCAAGCGGCTCTACCGCGCGGTCAAGGAGGAAGTGCCGTCCGACGACTACCTGATTCCCATCGGCAAGGCCGCCATCCGCCGCGAAGGCAGCGACATCACCCTGGTTTCGTATGGGGGGCCCATGGTCGAGACCCTGCGGGCCGCCGAGGAAATGGCCGCCGTCGGGGTAGACCCGGAGGTGATTGACCTGCGCACCGTGATGCCCTGGGACAAAGAGACGGTGCTGAACTCGGTGGCTAAGACCGGACGCCTGCTGATGATCTCCGAGGCCCCGCGCACGGCCAGCGTGGCCTCCGAAGTAACCGCCACCGTTTCGGAAGAGTTGTTCGACCAGTTGCTGGCCCCGCCCCTGCGGGTGACCGGCTTCGATACCCCCTATCCGCTGGCCCAGGACAAGCTCTACATGCCCACCGTGACGCGCATCTTGAACGCCGCCAAGCGCTTACTCGACTACTAGGGAGGACGCATGCCCAAAGAAGTGGTGTTACCCGAACTGGCAGAATCTGTGGTAGAAGGTGAAATTCTTCGGTGGCTGGTGAACGAAGGCGACGCCTTGCAAAAAGACCAGCCTTTTGTAGAGGTCATGACCGATAAGGTGACGGTGGAACTCCCGAGTCCCCTGGCGGGGGTGCTCCTGCAAAAGCTGGTGAAGGAGGGCGACGTGGTGCCCGTCCATGCGCCCATTGCCCTGGTGGCCGAACCGGGAGAAGTGACCGCCCCCATCTCGAACCAAAAACCCGCCCCCGCGCCGAGCGTGCAGGCCCAGGAAGAGCGCTCCATCGTAGAGCCGGGCCGGGTCGTAGAGGACGATGGCGCCAACCTCTCCCTGTTCAAACCCGACAGCAAGCCGGAGCAGGTGAAAAACCCCTTCAGCAAGGCAGCCCCACTCCAGGCAGTAGAGAGCACCACCGTGGCCCAGCCCCGGCGCGTAATTGCGGTGCCGGCGGCCCGCAAACTGGCCCGCGAGCTGGGCCTGGACATTGCCCAGGTTCCGGGCTCAGGGCCAGGGGGCAGGGTACGGGTAGAGGATGTACGGGCCTATGCACAAAGCAAAGAGCAGGCCCCTGCCGCTCCAGCACCAGAACCCACAGGCCACAAGCCACCCGCTACCGGCTTCCCCCCTCCGGTGCAGTACAAGCCCCCCAAGGGCTACGAAGACCTCGAGACCCGCGTACCCCTGCGCGGCCTGCGCCGGGCCATTGCCCAGCAGATGGTGGCCTCGCACCTCTATACCGTGCGCACCCTCTCGGTGGACGAAGCCGACCTGACCGAGCTGGTGGCCCTGCGCGAGCGGCTCAAGCCGGAAGCCGAAGCCCAGGGGGTCAAGCTCAGCTACCTGCCGTTTATTTTCAAGGCCATCGCGGTGGCGCTCAAGAAGTTCCCTTCCCTGAACAGCTCGCTGGACGAGGCCCGGCAAGAGGTGGTGCTCAAGCACTACATCAACATCGGGATGGCGGTGGCCGCCGAGAACGGCCTGATTGTGCCGGTGGTTCGCGACGTGGATCGTAAAAGCCTGCTGCAACTGGCCCGCGAGATTGCCGACCTGGCCGAAAAGGCCCGCGCCGGCAAGCTGGCCCCCGAGGAGGTGAGCGGCTCCACTTTCAGCGTGACCAACATCGGCTCGATTGGGGCCCTGTTCAGCTTCCCCATCATCAACGTGCCCGACGCAGCCATCCTGGGGGTGCACTCCATCCAGAAGCGCCCGGTGGTGAACCAACGTGACGAGATTGTGGTACGGCAGATGATGTACCTCTCGCTCTCCTTCGACCACCGGCTGGTAGACGGCGCCGAGGCCGCGCGGTTCTGCAAGGAAGTGATCCGGCTCCTGGAAAAACCCGAGCGGCTCTTCCTGGAAGCGCTATAGTTTTTCATCTAGCAGATTTTGTTTTTCAACTAAGCACTCACTAGAATGGGGTGTCTATGTCAACTATCTACGATGTAATTGTGATCGGAACCGGCCCCGGCGGCTACCACGCGGCCATCCGGGCGGCCCAACTGGGCAAGAAAGTGCTGGCTGTGGAAGCGGAGTACGTGGGCGGGGTCTGCCTGAACGTGGGCTGTATTCCCACCAAGGCCCTGTTGCATGCCGCCGAGGAGCTCGAGGGCATCCGCCACGGGGGCGAGTTTGGCCTCGAGGTGAAAGAAGCCAGGCTCGACACCAAAAAGCTGGGCGGCTGGCGCGACGGCATCGTCAAAAAGCTCACCGGCGGGGTTTCTCAGCTTCTGAAGGGCAACAAGGTAGACCTCAAAATCGGCTTTGCCAGGTTTGTTGACAAGAACACCATCGAGGTCGGGGGTGAACGCATCCAGGGCCAAACCTTTATCGTGGCCACCGGCTCCGAGCCCAACACCCTGCCGGGCTTCGAGGTAGACCAGAAGGACATTGTGGACTCTACCGGGGCCCTGCGGGTGGAGGAAAAGTTCCCCAAGCGGCTGCTCTGTATTGGCGGGGGTGCGATTGGCCTCGAGTTCGCCCAGGTCTATAAACGCCTGGGGGCCGAGGTCACGGTGATTGAGTTCATGGGCCAGATTCTGCCCGCCGCCGACCCCGAGACCGCCGGCCTGCTGGCCAAAATTTTGGGCAAGCAGGGTATTGCCATCCGCACCCAGACCAAGGGCGTGAAGGTGGAGAGGAAAAAAGACGGCCTCCACGTCACGCTGGAAGACCTGAAGGCGGCCAAACAAGAAACCCTTGTGGTGGACAAGATTCTGGTAGCCACCGGGCGGCGGCCCCGGGGCAAGGGACTGGGCCTCGAGGGCATCGGCGTCAGGGTGGACGAGCGCGGCTACATCCCCACCAACGAGCGCATGGAAACCAACGTGCCCGGCATCTACGCCATCGGCGACGTGACCCGCCCCCCCCTGCTGGCCCACAAAGCCATGAAGGAGGGCCTGATTGCCGCCGAAAACGCGGCTGGGGGCAACGCCGCCATGGACTACCAGATCCCCAATGTGGTTTACACCAGCCCGGAGTGGGCCGCCGTCGGCCTGACCGAGGAGGAAGCCACCAGGGCCGGTTACAAGGTCAAGGTGGGCAAGTTCCCCCTCTCGGCCTCGGGCCGGGCCATGACCCTGGGGGCCACCGAGGGGCTGATCAAGCTGATCGGCGATGCCGAAACCGACCTGCTGCTGGGCGCCCATATGGTCGGGCCAAGCGCCTCCGATTTGATTGCCGAGATGGCGCTGGCGCTGGAAATGGGGGCCACCGTGACCGATGTGGGCCTGACCGTCCATGCCCACCCCACCCTTTCCGAGGGCATCATGGAGGCTGCCGAGCACCTGCACCGTCAGGCCATCCATATTGCCAATCGTTGAGATTGGCTTGTGGCACGTGGTTAGTGGCTCGTGGAAATTTGGAATAAGTTGCGACTTGTGAGGGCCCTTCGGGGCTGGTATAACTAGCCACGATGCGGATTCGTGCGACCCTCAATGCGCTGGCCTTGCGGCTCGATGGCAACGAAACCCCCGAGATGCTTCGCAAGGCCCTGGCAGAGCTGCCCGATTTGCCCCTCGAGGTGGAAGTCGCTGGGGTGGTAAACCAGGCAACTCTGGAAGCCTTGCTCGAGCTAGGCCGTGAACGGGGTCTACAGTTCAGGCCCCAACGGGGCGAAAAATACATCCCCTACACCGAGGTGATTGACCAGACCCTGCGTTCGGGCGCCCGGGTGGAGTCCCCCGGCACGGTGGTGGTTCTGGGCGATGTCAATGCGGGCGCCGAGATAATTGCCGCAGGGGACATCATCGTGGTAGGGAAGCTGCGGGGGCTGGCCCATGCTGGGGCCACCGGACAGGAAGAGGCCGCTATCTGGGCCATGAGCCTGGAAGCCAAGCAGCTTCGCATTGCCCACCACGTAGCCCAGGCCCCCGACGGCGAAAAAAGCACCCGTGGCCCCGAGCGGGCCAGGGTAGTGGAGGGCCGGATTGTGCTGGAAGCCTGGGGCAAGAAAGCCTGAGAACAGGCTTCACATCTGTTCAAAAGCCAATTCCACCCGCCGACTCGCCATAGTTACGCAGAATCTGGTCAATCACCCAGCCGGTAACCGCCACATAGAGCCAGACCGGCACCGTCCAGCGGGCCCAGGCCTTGTGTATGCTAAAGCGCTGCTTGACGGCGTTGTAGATCAGCCACAGCACCAGCGGCCCGTTGATCGCTGCCAGGAGGGTATGGCTTATCAGGAGGGCGTAATAGGCCCCACGCCACTCCTCCGGCCCCACATAGCGGGTGGTTCCATAGAGCCCCCACTTGAGCAGGTAGAACACCAGAAAAAGCGCGGCCAGGCCGGTGGCTACCAGCATCACTCGAGGATGCCAGACCCGATCCCCCCGCTTGATGAGAATGACCCCGATGATGACCGCCAGACCCGACAAAGCAATCAGCAAGGCGGCGATATCGCCCAACATTTGACCCATGATGCTAATTTCCTCCCCGATGGTGCACAGGTATACCCTGTAACCGATTCAAGATAGCCTATTCCGGCAAAGGACATTTATCCCTGAGCGCTATTTGTGAACTCTTGACCAAGTTTTTCCGCCAGGCGGCGCACCCGCTCCTCCCTCGAGCTCCGGGCATAGCTGTAGCCCAGCATGAAAGCCCGCTCGGCCTCTTGACGTTTGCCTAGCTGACGCTGCACCTGGGCCAGCCGCAAATAGGCCAGGGCCATCATGCCATCGCGCTCCTTGGAGGGTCGAACCGCCTCCAATAAACCCACCGACTCTTTCAGCGAACCCACCGCCCGCTCTGGGGGCAACTCGCGGGCATCCCGAATCAAAATGGCAGCCTGGTCGAGCAAGCGTTGCACAGCCCAAGTATATCGGCCTGCAAGCGCTCCGTACAGCGAAGCAGTGATGGCCAGAGGTCGCAGGTCTCAAGTCGAAGTTTCGCTTATCGTTTTGGGTTATGGGCAAATTGACCCCCTCGAGCAAGACCTCGAATTATGGGTCGCCAGCGAAAGGCCATCCCCTCTAAGCGCTAGACCATTGGCTATTGACTATTGGCTATTGGCTATAGACACTTTCCTCATGACGCCCTACGAAGCCTTTGAACTCCTCGAGCTGCGCGTCGGACGTATCCAGAAAGCCCTGCCCCACCCCAAGGCCCGCAAGCCCTCCTACCAGCTCTGGGTGGATCTGGGCCCCCTGGGCCTCAAGCAGAGCAGCGCCCAGCTGACCGACCTTTATACTCCCGAGGCCCTGGTGGGGCGGCTGGTGATCTGTGCAACCAACCTTGGCGAGCGCAACATTGCCGGCTTCAAATCCGAGGTACTGGTACTGGGGCTGCCTGACGAAGAGGGGCGGGTGGTGCTGCTCTCGGCAGAGCGCGAAGTGCCGCTGGGCGGGCGGGTTTACTGAAGCAAGCGCTCACGGTAACGAACAACGCCTCGAGCCGTCGCCATCAGTTGCAGCAAGACAGCCGCCACAAAACCCTCCGGGTTGGGTTGGCGCAATTCGCCCCAAAGCGCCGGGGGTTCGGCGAGGGGCGGTTTCAGATCGCCCGGCCAGTGCGAAAGCC
Organism: Meiothermus sp. CFH 77666; assembly: GCF_017497985.1. Classification (NCBI taxonomy): domain Bacteria; kingdom Thermotogati; phylum Deinococcota; class Deinococci; order Thermales; family Thermaceae; genus Meiothermus; species Meiothermus sp. CFH 77666. The sequence continues at coordinate 143,483 of NZ_JAGDFV010000004.1, read as the reverse complement.
AGGGCTGGGGGGTGTGGGGCTCGAGGAACACGCTTTTCCCCAGCTATGCATTGAGGGCTTCCACGTAGGCCACAAAGTCGGGCAATGCCCACGACAAGAGCACTGTTTCCAGGCCGAAGCGGGCCTCAGCGGGGTCGGCAAAGGCTGGTGGATGGGCTAGCCGCTCAACAACCTCGGCTGGCAGTTCGGCTTCTACCAGTGCATACAACCGGCCCCATTCCCGCCGCCAGATGGCCGTCTGCAAGCTACGCGACCAGGGGCTTTGCAGCTTTTTCAACACTAAAAAGTATTATGTCCAGCAGGAGCCCACTATGCCAGAGCCCATCCCCATTGCCAAAGGTGAATCGGAAGTATTCCTGTATCCCAAGATGGCCAACCGCCACGGCCTGATTGCCGGGGCCACCGGCACGGGCAAAACCGTGAGCCTGCGGGTGCTGGCCGAGCAGCTCTCCCGCATTGGCGTGCCGGTCTTCATGGCCGATGTGAAGGGAGACCTCTCCGGGATGTGCAAGCCGGGGGGCGACAACCCCAAGGTCGCCGAGCGGGTGCAGAAGCTGGGCCTTGCAGATTTCCAGTACGAAGCCTGCCCGGTGGTGTTCTGGGACGTGTTTGGCGAGCAGGGCCACCCGGTGCGGGCCACCGTCTCGGAGATGGGGCCGCTGCTTTTGGCCCGCCTGCTGGGCCTAAACGAGACCCAGAGCGGGGTGCTCACCCTAGTCTTCAAGATTGCCGACGACAACGGTTTGCTGCTCTTGGACTTAAAAGACCTGCGGGCCATGCTACAGTACGTGGGCGACCGCGCCGAACAGTTCAAGACCGAGTACGGCAACATCTCGGCGGCCTCCATCGGGGCCATCCAGCGGGGGCTCATTGCCCTGGAAGAGCAGGGCGGCAGCCGGTTTTTTGGTGAGCCGGCGCTGAACCTCGAGGATCTGATCCAGACCCAGAATGGCCGGGGCGTGGTCAACATCCTGGCTGCCGACAAGCTCATGCAGTCGCCCAAGCTCTACAGCACCTTTTTGCTCTGGATGCTCTCCGAGCTCTTTGAGCGGCTGCCCGAGGTGGGCGACCCCGAGAAGCCCAGGCTGGTCTTCTTCTTCGACGAGGCCCACCTGCTCTTCGACGAGGCCCCCAAGGCCCTGCGGGAGAAGATCGAGCAGGTAGTGCGGCTGATCCGCAGCAAGGGGGTGGGGGTGTACTTCGTGAGCCAGAACCCCCTGGACATCCCCGACGAGGTGCTGGGGCAGCTAGGCAACCGCGTGCAGCACGCCTTAAGGGCCTTCACCCCACGCGACCAGAAAGCCGTCAAGGCCGCCGCCGAAACCTTCCGGCCCAACCCCAAGCTGGAGGTGGCCACCGTGATCCTGGAGATGGGCGTGGGCGAGGCGCTGGTCTCGACCCTGGACGAGAAGGGCATCCCCAGCGTGGTGGAGCGGGCCCTGATCTACCCGCCCCGCACCCAGCTACCCCCGCTCAGCCCTGAGGAGCGCCAGCAGGTGATCCGGCAGTCCCCGGTCTACGGGCACTACGAGAAGGCCCTGGACCGCGAGTCGGCCTATGAAATCCTGCGGAGCCGGGCCGCCGAGTCGGTGCAGCCAGCCCCCCCAACGCCCAAAACTCAAGCCCCGGCCCGGCCCGCTGGGGGCAACCTTTTGGGCGACCTGGCTAAAGGGGCGGTAGGGTTCCTGGCCAGCCGGGAGGGCCAGCGCATTGTGCGCGGAGTGCTGGGGGGGTTGCTGGGAGGCGGAAGCAAGCGCAGAAAGTAGCCCCGTCAAGGAAAAATTCGCCTAACCATTGCACCCTTCACAGACGTAACCCGGGTGACACCCCAGGTACAGTCAATCGCGTACTCATCAAGGTTCGCAAATAACGCAGTCGGGGTGCTGCCACCCTCTCGCCTGAACGGGCAGAAGACAAGAGGTTCTGAGGAATTTGGTCTAAAGAGCGCTTTACTCCGAAGCCTGACGGCGGGCTTGCTCGAGCAAAAGGCGATCGGCCACGTCCTCGGCCCAGGCCCGAATATCCTGCCAGCGACGAAAATCGCCTTCGGGCAGCCCCTTGCTCAGCACTTTGGTCATCTGGGCGGGGTCGAGGCGGTCGTAGTCCAGCAGGCCCGCAAAGATGCCGACCTCGAGGGGCTCCACAATATCCCGAACCTCCGCCAGGTATTCGTAGACCTCGTGAAAATGCTCCGGCGTTGGCTGGCTCATCAGGCCCGAGACCGCAAAGTACACCAGGGGTACCTTACGGAGCACCTCGCGGTGGGTTTCTACAAAATGCCTGGCTTCCGGGAGCCACCGTGCTTCTCGGATGGGGCTGCCCACCATCACCGCCTGGTAGCCTTGAATATGCTCTACTTCGTCCACCGCTCGCACATCCACAACCGCCCCGCGCTGGGTCAACACCTGGGCAATGGCCTGGGCAATTTCACGGGTGCTGCCCAGACGGCTGGCGTAGGCGATCAGAACGCGCCAGTTCCCCACAACCTAAGGCTAGGTTCACCGCAGCCGGGCCTGTAGAGACATCTGCCCCCGGCCTGGGAGAGTACCTTTGGAGGAGAGGTGATAGCGATGCTGGTCAAGGACTGTATGACCCCCAACCCGGAAGTGGTCACCCCGGATATTACGGTGCCCGAGGCTGCACAGATCATGAAAAAGGGGGGTTTCCGCCGTCTGCCTGTGGTCAAGGAGGGTCGGGTGGTTGGTATTGTGACCGACCGCGACCTCAAAGAGGCCATGCCCTCGGATGCTACTTCGCTTTCCATCTGGGAGCTCAATTACCTAATTTCCAAGCTCACCGTGGGGGAAATCATGACCCGCGACCCCATTACCGTTAGCGATACACTCCCGCTGCAGGCGGCCGCCAAGCTGATGCTCGAGCACAAGGTGGGGGGCCTGCCGGTGGTTCACGACGACAAGCTGGTGGGCATCGTGACCGTGACCGACGTGCTGAGAGCCTTCCTGCAACGCGAGGCCGAGTTGCTGGTGGGGGCAGAAAACCCATAGTTCCAACCGGACGGTCAACTTTGATGGATGGCCTAAAGCGCAAAGCCCAAGGCTCTACAGAGGTTCAGTCCATCTTCTTCAGCGCCAAAAGCCGCTCGGCGGGCCAGGTGTTGGCAATCTGGTCGGGGAAGAGACCGGCCTTGTGGGCAAAGAGCAGGCCGTATTGAATCTCGGAAATGCTCTCGACGCTGTGTGAGTCGGGGCCTAGCGAAAAGGAAAGGCGGTCGCGCCAGGCCAGCATTAGCCGCCAGTCCAGGTCGAGGCGGTAGGGGCTACAGTTGAACTCCACTACTTTCTGGTTTTGGGCCGCCCTTTCCAGCACCGCTTCCCAGTCGGCCTCGGCGCCTTTACGCCGCAGGATCAGGCGCCCGCTGGGGTGGCCCAGGATGCTCAGGTACGGGTTGTCCAGGGCGCGCAAGAGACGCTGGGTTTGCTCGGCCCTGCCCAGATTAAGCCCCGCGTGCAGGCTGCCTACTACCACTTCGAACCGGGCCAGCAACTCGTCGGGATAATCCAGCGAGCCGTCGGGCAGAATATCGGACTCGATGCCGCGCAGGATGCGAAAGGGGGCCAGTTCGGCGTTCAGGGCTTCGATCTCGGCCCATTGGCGCAGCACATCCTCCCTTTGCAGCCCCCCAGCGTAGGCCGCCGTCCGGGAGTGGTCGCAGATGACCATGTACTCGAAGCCCTGGGCCATGGCGGCCTCGGCCATCTGGCGCAGGGTGCCGCTACCGTCGGAGTAGGTGGAGTGTACGTGAATCAGGCCCCGAAGCTCGGAGGGCTTTAGGGTGGTTTCCGGCGCGGGTAACCCGATGTGCTCCTTCTCGCGCCAGTAGGCCGGGACGAAGGGCAGGTGCAGGGCTTGAAACACGGCCTGCTCGCTGGCCAGGGAAGGCGGAATGGGCCCCAGGGCTTCCAGCCATTCCCTCGAGCCCGTCGCCTGCACCAGCACCGAGCCAAAAGACCCCGCCGGGGTACAGAAAACCCGCAAGGGCAGGCCCTCGAGCCGCCCCAGCAACACCTCTCCCTGCACTTCTTCCACGTAGCGGCCCAACACCGGGCGCACCTGCTCGGGGGTGCCCACCACCACCAGATCCAGGTTGCCCACCGTTTCCAGGCCGCGCCGCACGCTCCCCGCCAGCTCGGCCTGGAGCCCGGCGTTCTCGAGGTCGGTCAGGAGCAGCCGGGCCACCTCGAGCCCCACCGGCAGCATCACCCGCCGCATGTTGGCCAGGGCGTAGCGGGCCGCCTCTAGCAGGCTGGCCTCGCTTTTAGCGCCAAAACCCGGCAAAGCGCGAATTCGGCCCTGTTCGGCAAACAGCACCAGCTCCTCCAGACTGTTCACCCCGTTGTCCCACAGGGCCCGGATGCGCTTGGGGCCTAGGCCCTGCACCCGAAAGAGCTCGAGCACCCCCGGCGGTACGCGGCCCTCGAGCTCGGCCAGGTAGGGAAACTCCTGGGTCTCTACAATTTCGCTGAGCATGGGGGCCAGCGCCGGCCCCACCCCCGGCACGCCCTTGAAACCCCGGGCAGCCAGCTCGCTCAGGTCGGCTTCCTGTTGCTCGAGGTTGCGGGCGGCGGTGCGGTAGGCTTTGGCGCGGAACTCCCCCTCGCCCAGCACTTCCATCAGGTCGGCGGCGTACTCGAGCATCCCCGCCAGGTCTTTACGGTTCATGCCCATAGCCTAACGCTAGAAAGGAGTCGAGGGTCTGGGGTCAAGCGTCGAGGGTCATTCATCTTGAGCTATCGGCGCCTGTAAGCGCATAAGCCTCCGGCTTGCCGGCCTTGAACACCACCGCTTCCCGGTAGCCCACCGACCGTAGCAGGGCCACCGCATCGGCAAAACGGTGGGCTACGTCCTCGGGGCGGTGGGCATCGGAGCCCAGCACCACCGGGATTTGAAGCTGGGCCGCCCTGGACAGGAGTTCGGGGCTGGGGTAGATCTCGGCGGCCTTTTTACGCCATCCGGCGGTGTTCACATCCAGCGCCAGCCCTTCCCCGGCAATCACCTGCAAGGCCTCTTCGGCCAGATCGGCGTAGCCCTCGGGAGGCCGGAAGCCCATCACCTTGGGCAGATCCAGGTGCCCAATGGCGTGAAACAGGCCGGTGCGGGCGGCCTCGGCCACCAGCCTGAAGTAGGTGCGGTACACCTCGCGCAGGTCGCGTTCCTCGAACTCGGACTGGTAATGGGGGTTATCGAAGGGCCAGGCCCCAATGTAGTGCACCGAGCCGATGATGTAGTCGTAGTCGTACTGCTGGCGTAGCCGCCGCACAAAGTACTCGGTGCCGGGGTGAAAGTCGGCCTCGAGGCCAATTCCTACATAAAAGCTACCCGCTTCCGAACGCACTTTTTCCAGCATGGCGTGGTAAAAAGGCAGCTCTGCCAGTTCCATGCGAACCTCGGGGTCGAACCAGGCCGGCATGGGGCTATGGTCGGTCATGACAATACCCCGCAAACCCGCCTCCAGAGCGGCTTTTACATACAAAGCAGGTTCCCCCACTGCGTGCTTGCAAAGGGGTGTGTGCATGTGGCTGTCGTACACGGCGCTTCTCCCCCAGTTTACCCCACCCGCACCACCTGGCCCAGGCTGGCCCAGACCTGCACGGGCCGCCCCAGCACTGCGCTGGCCTGGGCCGACAAAGCCTCGTCGAGGTGCAGGGAATGCCCCACCGTCTGCACCAGACTGGCCGCCTCCGGCGGGGCCAGTTCGGGCTGGCGGGAAAGAACGGCATCCAGTTGCCAGCGGCTGGCCCACAGGCGCTTGAGCGCCCACAGGGTTTCCTGCTTGCCAGCCTCGAGGGCAAAGGGCGGCTCTGCAGCGTAGCGCACCAGCACCGGGCCTTCCGGCAGGGCCGCCCGGAGCTCGTCGGCACGCTCGGGCAGCAGGTACGACTCGCGCAGGAGTTTTTCGGCAAAGGCGCAGGCCCTTTCCAGCTTTTCTTCGTCCAGCCGTGCACCAAATACCCCCTCAAACGCCCGCCGGATCTGCTCGGCCAGGTTGCCCAGTTGGTAAAACTCGGCCTCGAGGCCCACCAACACCCAGGTAGGGGCCACGACCAAGCCCGCCCTTTGCAGGGTTTGCAGCGCATCCACCTCGAAATACCCAGGTGGGGCTTGCTCGAGCGAAAAAATCATGCCTTACAGTCTACTGTTCAATCCCGAAGCCCATTGTGCACTCACTAAAACACCAACCCCGCCAGGGAGGCGGCTGGCGGGCATTGGGGTACGGAAGGCGGGCCAGGCTATCGGCAGGCATGAGTGCACCTGGCTTCTATTTCAGACTAGCGCTAAACAGGAACGCAGATGGGTTATTTGACCCAGCTCAAGCAGCCAGCAGGCGGGCTTCCAGCCACTCCGGCAACTGACCGATGTGCTCGAGCCTCACGTACGACCCTGGCCTGGGCTCCTCCATTTGCAATGGCTCGTTTCGCGCCCCTGGCGAGGGAATGTAAACCGCCTGACCCCCAATTTCCAGCACCGGCCAGATGTCCGAACGCAGGCTGTTGCCCACCATCAGAAAAACCTCAGGGCGGATGCGGTGGCGCCGCAGAATGCGGCTGTAGCTGAAAGGGTCTTTGGTGCTGAGCACTTCCAGGCAACGAAAATATTCGCTCAGGCCCGAGCGCACGAACCTGGCCTCCTGATCCAGCAGGTCGCCACTGGTAATCACCATCAGGGGATAGTCGCCCGAGAGTTCATCCAGCACAGCCTCGACCTCCGGCAGTACCTGCACCGGGGCGGCCAGCATTTCTTTGGTGATATTGACCAGAAATCGAATGTGCTCTGGCGAAATGCGGCCCCCGGTGAGCTCGAGGGCGGTCTCGATCATGGAAAGGCCAAAGCTCTTGATCCCAACACCATAGTGCTGGATGTTGCGGCGCTCGGTCTCGTGGAGATACCGGTCGTCATACGAACCATTCAGATATTCCTGCATCAGCAGCCTGAACTGGGCCTGGGCCTCGCGAAAGTGGGTTTCGCTCTGCCACAGGGTGTCATCGGCATCAAAGGCGATATACTCGACCATGGCTTCCTCTTTTGCAAGTGTAGAACGCTTTCCAGCACGGTCTGGGTCAGATGACGCAGCGATGCGTTATGTGTGGCATTGCTCAGGACTCCATTCAACTTGCGGTGGACACTGACGTGAGTTGCGAAAGTTATTCCAGTACCAGTCTCCTGGCAAGACGTGCGTCATTGCGAGGAGGCCGCAGCCCGACAAAGCAATCCGGATAAAGACCCGGGAACCGGCCTGCATACTGCCTTTTGAGTTGCCAATCCCTTTGCCTGAACAGGCTCTTATCATTTGCCTGGACATCGTCGTTTCAACCCCTCACCCGGCAACAGCGGTTACCGCCAGAGTTGTTTCATCCGGCAAAAGGAGCACTAAACTGGCCGGCGCTGTCGCCACCCTCTCCCGCAAGGGGAGAGGGAAAGGGGAAAACGATAAAAGCCTGTTGCCTGGATTGCTGGCAAAATCATCCAATCCTTTCCGGGCTAAAGTAGATTAATCTCAGTCATGCGCCTGCTTTATCTGGCCCTTCTGGTGGGTCTTGGCTTTGCCAGCGCCCAGACCTGTGCGGGGCTGCCCCGGCTCAATGTCAGTACCCCCAGCGGCTTCTGCGTGGGCATCGTCAGCCGCGAGTTGCGCTTTCCCAGGGGCTTGTTGCCCCTGCCCTCGGGTGACCTACTGGTGGTGGAGATGAACGGCTGGAGCGCCAACCAGGGCTCGCTGGCACAGCTCTTCAAGCAGGGAAACCGGTACCGCATCCAGCGCCTCTTTAGCGGGCTGGATCGGCCCCACGGCATTGCCCTTGGCCCGGACGGCAGGGTGTATGTGGGGGAGGTCGGGCGCATCTTCCGCTTCGATCCCAAACAAGCCCAGCCCCAGAAGGCGTACATCCTGCGCGACCTGCCCGGAAACGGGCGGCATCCGCTCACTCAGATGGTCTTCGACAAGGCGGGCAACCTGTTGGTCAATGTGGGTTCGGCCTCGGACAACTGCCAGCAGGACAGGGGCAAGGCAGTCTGTGCCGAGGCGGCGCGAAACGGCCTGATCCGCAAGTACACCCTCCAGTGGCCCCAGGGCATCGTGCGCGGCTGGAGCGTATATGCCACCGGCTTGCGCAACTCCATGGCGCTGGCCCTCCACCCCTCGGGCACGCTCTTGCAGGGTGAGAACTCCCGCGACGCCATCCAGGCTGCCGACCCGCGCATCTCCGACGAGGCCCACCCCGCCGACGAACTGAACGTGCTAGTACCGGGCGCCCACTACGGCTGGCCCTACTGCTACGAAAACGGCCGGAACGCTCCCGAATTTCCCCGCTATAACTGCGCCCAGACCCGAAAACCCACCCTGCTCCTGCCGGCCCATGCGGCCCCCCTGGGCATGACGTATCTGAATGCCCAAAGCGAGTGGGGCGACGGCTGGCTGGTGGTGGGTTATCACGGCTATCGTAAAACCGGACACCGACTGTTGGCCTTCCGGGTAAACGGGCAGGGCATCCCCAGCGGCCCTGCACGGGAGCTCATCGGCAACTGGGTCTTCCCCGACGGCAAACTGGGGGCGCCGGTGGATGTGAAGCAGGGACCCGACGGGAAAATCTACATCACCGATGACCGCAATGGCATGTTGCTGGTGTTCTCGAGGCTCTGATCACCCTCACTCCAGCACCCGCCACAAATACCAGGCCGCATGGGAGCGGTAGGGCCGGAAACGCTCCCCCAGTTCCTCGAGCGCCTGCCGCTCGCCGATGCCGTACAGCTTTTGCGCCCCCTTGCGGATGCCCAAATCCAGCACCGGCCAGACATCGGGGCGGCCCAGGCCAAACATCAAGAACATCTGCACCGTCCAGACCCCAATGCCCCTGACCTGGGTCAGGTGGCGGATCACCTCCGGGTCGGGCTGGTGTTCAATGCCCTCGAGGCCCCCCTCCAGGGCAAAGCGCGACAGATCCTGCACGTACCGGGCTTTGGCATTCGACAGCCCTGCTGCCCGTAAATCCTCGCTTGGGGCCCGGTACAGCACCTCGGGCTTCAGTTCAAAGCGGCTCGCCATGCGCTGCCAGATGGTATCGGCAGCCTTGCTGGAAAGCTGCTGGCCCACAATGGAACTGAGAAGCACCACATACGGCGAACGCTCTGGAAAAGGGTGGGGCGCAAAAGGCGCGGGGCCATGCTTCAAAGCCAGCTTCTGCATGGCCGCATCGGTGAAGCTGATCTGAAGCCGGGACGGCCTGGGGCGCACAACTCTGGGCATGGCCGATTCTACTGCCCCCGCTTCCACTCCCCCGACTTGCCCCCGGCCTTGTGCAAGAGGCGCAGGTCGGTAATTTCCAGGCCCTTGCTGGCCGCCTTGAGCATGTCGTAAACGGTCAGGGCCGCTATCGCGCAGGCCGTGAGGGCTTCCATCTCGACCCCCGTCTCGGCCCTGGTCTTGACGGTGGCGGTGATGTGCACCCGGGCTTCTTCCGGTAGGAAGCGAAGCTCCACATCGGCGCTGGTGATGGGTAGCGGGTGGCACAGGGGAATCAGCTCCCCGGTTTTTTTGGCCGCCAGAATGCCCGCAAGCTGGGCCACGCTCAGGGGGTCACCCTTCCCCACCCCGCCTTCCCGTAGGGCCTCTACCGCCTCCGGTTGCAACACTACGGTGGCCTCGGCAGTCGCGGTACGTAAAGTGGCGGCCTTCTCGCTCACATCCACCATGCGCGGCTTGCCATCTTGGAAATGGGTCAGTTTGCCCATACCCAAAGCCTAAGGCCCAAAGCCGAAAGCCGAAAGCCTGCTTCATACAAAATCCACCAGAACCCCTTTCCTCCTCCCTTTGCGGGAGAAGGTGGCGACAACCTGTTAGCAGTGCGGGATAATAGTGCCTCAGACGTTATTAACTGCGTCTGGGGAATCGCCGGATGAGGGGTATAGGAATACCCCTGAAAAAATAACCATTCAGGCAAAGTAGGTATCAGATGTCCTTTCTATCAAAAATCAGTAGGGCCAGGATCGAGAAGCCTATCGTGTAAATGATGAGCAACGACACGCCCCAGGAAACCGCCTCTGGACGAATGTAAAGGTCAAGGTAACTGGTAAGCAGGAAGGGTTGGATGGCCGGAAAGGCAACCAGAAGCCGCATCAGGAGCAGGGTCGAGACCGCCGCCAGCGCTGCCGAGGTGGTACTGAGGAAGACCACTGCATAAAGCATGGCCAGGGCCGAAAGCGGCCAGAGCACCACTCCAGCCAGGGCATGGGCCCGCAGCAACTCCATTAAGGCCGCTGAAGGCGTAAGCTGGCCCACGCCCGCAAAGCTGCCCTCTCCCAGGCCCGTGCCGCCGAAGAAGCTCCCCAGGCCAAAGGGCAAGCCGGCCAGCAGCGAACCTACCAGGCTCACCAGCAGCAGAATGAAGGGATAGACCAGCACAACGATGATTTTGGCCCCCAGCAAGCGGCTGCGCGGACTGGGGCGCAACAGCACCGACTTGAGGGTTCCCATCGAGACTTCCGAACCCAGGACTTCCGCTGCCGCCATGGCCGTAAGAAAGGGAAAAAGGAAGTCCATACCCGTCAGGAGCGAAAGAGCCGGTACCTGCCAGCCCGAGACCAGCTCGAGGCCATACTGCGCCCGAAGGCCTGGCGCAAAAGCCCACAAAATGGGCAGCACCAAAGCCGCCAGCAGTCCAATCTGCACCGAGCGCAGCCGCACCAGCTTGCCAAATTCCCAGATCAGTACCCGCAGCATAGGGCGCTCCTTCTCGACATGGATGACTGAAATAGCAGCAACAGGTTAGCCCTCGAGGGAGAAAAAGGGGCAGGCAAACCCCTCTGTCCCTCGCCAGGCCCTGACCCCGGAGCCCTGCCCCCTGCTTTATGGCTACGCATTTTTCACCCTTTCCCGGTAGTAGTCGTAGAGGTCGAAGTAATCGGGCTCCAGGAACTGCACCTGGTAGTTCTCGCGCACCAGCGCCGCCAACGCCACATTGGGCGACCCCTCGAAGATCACATTCACGTCGCGCAGGCTCACGTTTTGCACCCCCGGTACGGTCTTGAGGAAGGCTGCTGCCCGAGGCGGGTCGTCCACCCGCAGGCGGTAGGTTTCGCCCCTGGAGCCCAGCTTGACCTCTTCCAAAAGCCGCCCCCCGCCCAGAATGCCCACCTTGTCGGAGTAGGCCGAGACCTCGCGCAAATGGTGGGTGGACAAGAGCACCGCCACCCCTTTCCAGGCCAGCTCGGACAGAATTTCGTGGACTTTGCTGATGCCCTGCGGATCGAGGCCGCTGGTGGGCTCATCCAGGATGAGGATTTGCGGCTCGTGCAGAATGGCCGAAGCCAACCCCAGGCGCTGGCGCTGGCCCAGCGAGTAGGTACGCACCGGCTGGTCGGCCACCGCCAGCAACTCGAGCCGCGCCAGTACCTCGCGGATGCGGGTATCCACGTTGGACATGCCCGTCAGGAAGGCAATCATCTCGAGGTTCTGCCGCCCGGTCATGTGGGGGTAAAAGGCCGCCGGGGCCTCCACCACCGCCCCCAGCGCCCGCCGGGCCACATAGCCACCGTTGTAGATATCCTGCCCGAGCATCCGCACCACGCCCGAGGTGGGGAAGGCCAGGCCGGTGAGCAGGCGAATCAGGGTGGTCTTGCCGGAGCCGTTGGGCCCGGCCAGGGCATAGACCTCGCCCGGCTGCACCGCAAAGGTGATGTTCTCCAGCACGGGTTTGCGCCCGTACTTTTTGCCCAGCTTCTGGGCCTCGAGGGCAGCGCCTGGGGTGCTGGTTGCCACAGCTTCACTCATGGGTGTGATTATACGCAGGTAACGCGCCGGGCCTGGTTCACGTCCGGCAGATGGGTGTTGGACGTAACGAGGCGGCTAGAAGTCTATAGTCGATGGTCTATGGTCTATTGTCCATAGCCGAAATTTAGTCCATGGCCGATGGAACAAGTCGGGCAGGGTGGGCAAGCCAGGAACTATCTTGAAATCCGCATTTTGGATGGTGCAGGTGGGAGGCCTTTCAACGAAGGGGTTGCACCCATCTTGCCTTTGGGCGCTGGTGTGCTATCCTCGAGGTCGCGTCCTCGGTCTGACGCGGCGCACCAGCGTGAACCGGGTCAGGGCCGGAAGGCAGCAGCCCTAAGCGCCACGGAGCGGGTGCCGTCAGGGAGCCGGGGGCGCTTTTTTGTGCATGAATGAAGCGTGAAAAAAGCCTCACGCGCTGGTTCTCGATCAACACCAATGGGCGAAAACCAACCCCAAACTGCTCGAACCTCCCGAGATTATCGCCATAGAGGGTCAAATTGACCGCTTCTCACCTGGCAGCGCCTTATACTTCGCTCTGGGATGTTGCAGCGTTATCTATTGCGCGAAACGTTGTCGCTGTATCTGCTGGGCGTGCTGCTATTCGTGGGGTTGATCACCTTCGATCTGCTCTCCTCGCTCTCGGGGGCCTTCCTGCGGGCCAAAACCCCCGTGGCCGAAATAGCCCAGATGGTGGCCTATCGAGTGCCCTACACCCTGGGCATTGCACTACCGCTGGGGCTGGTGTTTGCGCTGCTGGTAGCGCTGGCCCGCTGGATTCGCCAGTCCGAGCTCAAGGCTGCCTACGCAGCCGGGGTACCCCCCCGCACCTTCATCGGGCCGGTGCTGGTGCTGGGGCTGGTGGTGGGGGCGGTGGTGCTCTACAACGAAGGCTGGCTCAAGCCCATTGCCCAGGAGCGCTTTGAGGCCTTGCAGTACAAAATCTACTACGGCTCCGAGCCTTCCGGCGTCCTGACCGAACGCACCTACACCCCCCAGGGTCTGGGCGTGTACTACGCCCAGCGCATCTACCCGCCGCCCGAAGGGGGGGTGGGCTCGAGGCTGGAAGGCGTCCGGGTGGTGGAGCCGGGGGGCTCGGTCTGGAGCGCCGAGCGGGGGGTCTGGGTCAGTGGCGCCTGGCGGCTGCAGAATGCCTACCGGGTAGACCCCAACGGCAAAATCTTCCAGGAGGCCGAACATCCCCTGCCCTTCCCCCTAGGCGTGCAGCCCAAAGCCGTCTCCTACGAGGCCATGCGGATGCCCGACCTGCACGCGGTGGCCAAAGCCGACCCTGCCGCGCAGTTCCCGCTGGCCCGGCGCTATGCCAACGCCGCCGGTACGGTGGTGCTGGCCTGGCTGGCGGTTGTGATTGGCCTCTCGCTACGTGAATCGGCCTGGGCCTTTATTGCGGTGGTGGGGCTTATTTTTGGCTACTGGACCCTGTTTACCCTCTCGGCGCAGTTTGCCCGCTTCGACCTGTGGGGCGCTTATGGAGCCTGGCTGCCCAACCTGGTCTATGGCGGACTGGCCCTCTTTGGCACCTGGAGGCTGGCCAGATGAAAAGCGGCACGGTAGCTCTGGGGAAAACGCCTGGATACAGCGCCCCCTCGCCCCTGCACCCCCTCGCCCCTGCCCCGACCTGGAGGCAGCCGTGAACACCCTCGACCGCTACCTGACCAGGGAAGTGGGCGCCTCCGTGCTGGGTGCGCTGGCAGTGGTGGTGCTGGCCTTGCTGGGCGGAGCTTTGTACGAGGTGCTGGCGCCGCTCCTGGCCCGGGGGGCCGACCCCTGGGTGGTGAGCCAGTACCTGGCCTTCCGGGTGCCCGAGGCGCTGGTACGGGGGATGCCGCTGGCCTTCTTGTTTGCTTTGTTGCTGGTGCTCTCGCGTATGGGCGAGGAGTCCGAGCTCAAGGCCATGCTGGCCGGAGGGGTTTCCAAGCTGCGGGTGCTGTTTCCCCTGCTCTTGTTGGGCAGTTTCCTGTTTGGGGTGTGCCTGGTGGCCGCCGACAGTCTGGTACCGCGCAGCTTGCAGCAGGGGCAAAACGTTTTGCGGCAGGCGGTGTTGCAAAAACCCAGGGCGTTGCTACAGCCTGGCACCCGCCTGGTGGATGCGTACGGGCGCATTGTGTACGTGGGTGAAGTAAGCGAGAGCGGCATCGGCCAGGTGCGGGTGATTACCGCAGAAGAAATTCTGCTGGCCGAGAAGGGCCGTTTTGAGCAGGGCGCGCTGATTCTTTCGGAGGGGCTGCGGGTGACCTATGGGGGTGCTCGGCCCCGCACTGTGGCACGGTTTGAGCGGGCTACGGTGCCGCTGGTGGAGCTTTCCCTCGAGCCCCCCGGCGGCCTCTTCAGCCTGACGGTGGCCGAACTGCGCCAGCGCATCGCCCAGTACAAAGCCCAGGGGCTCCCCTACCACGCCGAGCTAACCGCCCTGCACCGCAAATGGGCCGAACCCGCCGCGGTGTACTCGTTCGCCATTTTTGCGGTGGGGCTGGCCTTTTTCCTGCTGGGAGGCAGCCGCAGCCTGGGCATGCTGGGGGTCGTGGTTCTCACCTTCATCTACTACGCCACCTGGAGCGTGGGCCGCATTATGGGTGAGCAGGGGGTGCTGCACCCCATTCTGGCCGCCTGGGGGCCCAACCTGCTCTATGCGCTGGCCGGTCTGGCGCTATTGCGACTGGGGAAGCGATGAATGAAGGCACCAGACACCGGGCGTTAGGGGCCAAAAGGTCAGGGTTTGGCTGGCAACCCCGCCTTTTCCGGTGCCTGGGCCTTCCCCTGCTGGTGCTGATTGTTATGCTGTGGACCCCCGGCCTGGCGCAGGAGACCGAGCAGGCCCCGGCCACGGGGGGTAAGCGCCTGAAAATCCTCGAGGCCGAACGTTTAGAACTCAGAAACGAGAATAACGAGGAACTGGTGATTCTGGTGGGCAGCCCGGTCAAGATGGATCGGGACGGCGAAAGCATCGAGGCCCCCCGGGTGGTGTATAACCGCACCCAAAAGCGCATTATGCTGATGGGCGGGGTGCGCTACAAGGACAAGCAGGGCCAGCTAATCGAAGCCGACGAGCTCGAGCTCTTCACCGACGACGAAAGCTTCGAGGCCATCCAGGTCAAGATCGAGTCGGGCGAGTTTTATCTGGAGGGGCCCATCTGCCAGCGGGCCGCCGGGCAGATCCTGCTGCAAGAGGGCTACCTGACCCCCTGCCAGCGCTGCGAGCAGGAGGTGGCCGATTATGCCTTCCAGGCCCAGGAAGTGCTGCTTTATCCGGGTGACCGGATTATTGCCCGGGGGGTGTGGGTGCTCCTGCGCGGTGAACGTACCCTGTACCTGCCGGTGCTGCTCTTGTTTTTGAACGAGCGGCGACCCAAGCTCGAGTTCGGCCAGAGCGAGACCGACGGGGTGTTCGTAACCGCCGACCTGCCCTATGTCGCGGACTTTGGCATTGGCTTCACCCTGCTGCGCTACTTCGAGCGGCGGGGCTGGGGCTTTGGCTTCGACCATTACGGCATCGGGGCGGCCCTGGAGCGCTATCAGTTTTTGTACCTGCCCCCCCCTGCCGGGCTGGTGCTGCCCGACAGCGACCCGCGTAAGGACGGCATTTTCAAGTACCGCTTCAGCTACAAGCTGGAAGAACCCGGCTGGCGCCTGGAGGGGCAGGTCGTGCGCGACGATAGCTCGCAGGCCGAGCCGCGCTTTTTGCAGGGGGCGGGGGGCCAGCCCGACTACACCACCTTCCTGATCGAGGGGGCCACCCGGCAAACCCCCACCAGCAGCGAGCCCCTCTACCGCGTCACGCTGGACGGCTACTTCGACCACAACCCCCTGGCCCTGCCCAACGAACGCACCACCCCCAAGCGCCTGCCCGAGGCCGAGATCAGCTTTCCCAGGGGCATCGAGGGCGAGTTCCGCCTCAACGGGCGGGTGTTGTTGGGCTACTACGAAGCCCCCTCCAACCCCCTCAACCGCAGTGCCCGGCGGCTCGGGCCCTACATTGGCGCGGGTCGGCTCTGGGTAGAGCACCGCAGCAGCTACCGCCCGACGACGCCCCCCTGGCCAGGCTTCAGTTTTAGCGTCGAGAACACCTTTATCGGGCGGTACTACACTACCCAGAACTTCGACCCCCAGGGCAACCCCACCGAGTTTGAGCGCCTGATCCGCTGGGATACCCGGGCCAGTGTAGGCCAGACCCTGGGGGCTTTTAGCGTGAACCTGAGCGTGAGCCGCAATGTGGTGGAGGGCGAAACCCCCTTTCAGTTCGACTTCGAGCGCCCCCAGCGCACCAGCCGGCTGGAGGGCTCGCTTAGCTTCAACCCCGACCCTATTTTTTCCTTCACCGCGCGGGCCAGCCGCGACCTCGAGCGCCGCCTCTTCGACCCCCCCGCCGAGTTCGCCCTGACCTCGCGCCCCTTCCCCTGGTTCAACCTCACCACCAGCATTAGCCGCGACCTCGAGCAGGGCCGCTGGGGCCTGCTGCGCTCCAGCCTGGGCCTCTCCCCTGCCCCTTTCAGCCTGAACCTGGTCTACGAGCGCCAGCTCGAGCTGGGCCTGGATCGCCTGCTCACCCTGAGCGCCGCCTACAACCCCACCCCCTTCAACTTCTCGCTGCGTAGCGGCTACCGCTACTGGGACGTGCAGGAAAAAGAAACCCGGCCCCCCAACCAGATTCCCCTGATTGCCCGCTACGACCCTTTGGAGCTCGCCGCCAGCTACAACCCCCCCGGCAACACCACCTCGCTCAGCCACAGCCGCGACCTGAACAACGGGCAGGCCATCCGCACCGAGCTGAACGTGGTGCTTCAAGAAGCCCCCGATAGCTTCCGCTTCCGCCAGAGCTTCACCCACCTGTACGCACCGCTGCCCTCCGTCACCAACCCCAACCCCGCCCCTACCCCGGCCTTCCTGGATGGCCTGGCCCAGCTCACCCTGAGCCTGCATACCTTTGTGTTCACCCACACCATCGGCTTTAGCCCCGGCAGCGAGACCCGCTTCCGGCTGGGCTACCAGTACAGCGCCGACCTCTTCCAGGCCGACCTGCTGTGGAACTACCGCGAGGGCCTGCTGCGAAACCCCCGCCTGACTATGCGGGCCGCCGTGCGCGAACCCGAGGTGTTCATCAACGAGGTCTCGGCGGAGTTTCACTTCCCCGAAAGCCCCAACCCCCTCACCCTCGAGGACGACACCCAGGCCTTCCTGCGCTTTGTGCGCTTTAGCGGGGAGCTGGAAATTTTCCCCGCGCCGCTGCGGATGGAAGACCCCCCTGGCCTTTCGTTGCAGGGGTTTGTGGCCCTCGAGCGCCTCACGGACAACAGCGGACGCTTCCGCGTGACCTTGCGCGAGTTCGGCCCCACCTTTAGCTTTATGGGCCTCGAAAAAACCCGCCTGTTCTACCGCATGGTGTGGAACGCCCCCGAAAGCGGTGGCACCAACCCTCGAGAATTCTTCTTGCCCAACCTCGAGGGCACCATCCTGCGCCCCCGCTTCGACCTGATTATTGACCGTTGCTGCTGGGCTTTTCGGGCCAGCCTGGATACCCTTAAGCAGGAGTTCAAGTTTTCCTTTGCCTTGGGGGGCGACGCCGCCGAGTTCCTCTTCAACCAGAACAACATCGTTCTGCCGGGCGGCATCAAACTCCCCAGCCCCGGAGGTCGCTAGATGAAGCAGGCAGTCCAAACTCTCACCCTGGGTCTGCTCCTCACGACCCTCGCCGCCTGCACCGGCAGCAGCGAGGAACCTACCCGCGCCCTGCTGGTAGCCGGAATCAACAACTCCAGCAGCAACGCCTACCAGATTCGCTTCTTCCAGAGCAGCACCCTTCAGCCGGGCAATTTCGACCCACCCCGCCGGGTGGGCAGTTGGGATCTGGACGAGCCCATCGTAGCCCTGCTCTACCGCCGTAGCCTGCAACAAGGGGTCAACGACCAGCTCTGGGTGCTCACCCCCAGCCGCCTGCGCCGATACAACGCCAGCAACCTCAGTGTGGATGATGTGGGAACCCCCCAGCTCGACGGCTTTGACCAGGCCCTGACAGTAGACTGCTCGAGGGGTTATCTACGTCAGGGGCAGAGCAATGTTTTACTGGTCTGCCCCCCCGCATCTGCCACCCCCCCGCGCCCCATCGAGGAATACCGGGCCTGGATTATTCCCTTCACGGCCACGGCCCTTCCCGGCTCCATTGATTTCACCAACCCCAACCTGGTGCGCCTGACCGCTCCTGTGCGGCTAACCCTGGGGCAAAACGACCAACTGCTCTACCTGACGCCAAACCAGTTCGGACAATACGATTTCATCAACCCATTTATCGAACGGCCCCTGAGCCTCGCCGCCTCGAGCCCTACCGACCTGATTTTTGTGAACGGCCAGGCCCTGGGCCTGTTCGACGACAACGACACCACCACCACCGACACCACCCTGGTTGCCTGGAACCTCGGCGCCACCAGCGAGGTGGGGTTTGTGCGGGACAGCAACATCGCCGCCCGGCAGTTTGCCAGGGGTGCCCCTCCGGTCTTTGTGCTGGGTACCGGACTGGCCCGTTTTGAAGGGGGTTTTCAACTGCCCCGCGAAACCGAGAGTGGGCTTCTGCGCACTCGCCGCTACAGTACGGCCACGGTAGGCATTGACCAGTTTTTGTACATCGCCGATCTGGACTCCCCCACCCTCCTGGTGATTGATCTGACCGTCAATATTGCCAGTGCCCTCACCAGCGCCGGGGTTCGCTCTTCCTCGCTGGGCACCTTTCAGGAGCGCATTGCCAGCCTGGCCTTTATACCGGTGGAGTAGGTCTTTATCGAACACTTCGCGGCCGATAGGAGGTAGGGCGTAGGAGCAGGCGTTGGAACCCATCCCCACCCTCCAACCACCCACCCCCGCCTTGCTCGACACGGCCAGTGGGTCAGACTCCTAAAAGCGGTTTGCGCGCTTGCATTACCAAATATCCCTGTCCAGCTAACCGCGATTGGGGTAGTTTGGGAATATGAACATCCACCATATCGGCATCGCGGTTGAGGATTTGGAACAGGCTGCAAAACCCTACCAGCAGCTTGGCTACACCCTCGAGGCCCAGGGTACGGTCGAGAGCCAGGGGGTCGAGGTCTGGATGCTGAAAAGCGGGCCCAGTCGGCTCGAGCTCTTGAAGGCCACCCGCCCCGACTCAGCCATTGCCCGGTTCATCGAGAAACGCGGGCCGGGCATGCACCACATCGCCCTCGCCACCCCCAGCCTCACCGCCGAATTACAACGTTTGGCCGCCAACGGCACGCCCCTGATAGATACCACCCCCCGCCCCGGTTTTGGGGGGCACCTGGTTGCCTTTATTCACCCCAAATGGTCGGGGGGGGTGCTGGTCGAACTGGTGGAGGCCCACGCGTAGCCTACTCGGCTTTGCGGCTGGGCCAGCGCAGGTTCCCCGAGCGGTAGGCCCGCCAGGCGGCCAGCAGAACGGCAAAGCCCACCCCGGCCAGCAGTATCAGGTACACGTAGCGCTCGAGGTGCGGAATCTTGGAGCCCACATAGTAGGCCACCAGGGTAAGGCCCTGGGTCCAGAGCACGCTGCCCAGGAGGCTCAACACGAAAAAGCGCGGCCAGGGCATCCTAACAGTGCCACACAGAAAAGGCACCACCGCCCGGAAGACCGGCACATAGGGGCCGATCAATAGAGAAAGCGGCCCGAAGCGGGCCATGAAGCGCCGGGTGCGCTCGAGGTCTTCCGGCTTGACCCTGGCCTTGTGTAGCAAGGCGGGCCCAACCTTGCGCCCTAGGTAGTACCCGAGATTGTTGCCCAGCACCGAGCCCATGAAAAGGGCCATCAGGGCGAGGGAAAGCTGCATCTTCTTGGCCGCTGCCAGAAGCCCTACCGCGATCAAAAGCGAGTCGCCCGGTAGGAAAAAGCCCACCAGCAATCCCGTTTCCACAAATACCGTAGCAAAAATGCCCAGATACCCCACTGCCTGCACATACGCCGTTACATCCATGAGCTCCACCCTAATCTAAAAGACGCCCAGCAGGCAAGCAGAGTCGAACCTTAACTTTGGGTTACGCTGGAGCTAACGGCGCTTGACTCTCCCAAGAGGGGTTTTGCGCCACATTCATTGGTGCATTCGACCCAATCTACCCTCCCGGATTCCCCCGGCACCCAAGGGATTGGCGGTCAGAACAGCTCAAGCACGTCTTATCGAGAAGCTCAATGAGAGATGTGTGCAGATTCCTACGGTAAGGGTGTTTTACCGAGGCGGGAAAATCTGCAACTCCAACACCCGGCCCCGGGGGCTGCGGCTGGCGGCGTAGACCAGGCTTTCACCAATTTCAGCGGGGTCTACCCAGGCCATGGGGTCGGCATCGGGCATCTCTTTGCGGTTGGCCGGGGTGTCCACGGCGCCCATCGGGTAGACAATCGCCACCCGGACTGCCGTGCCCGTCAGTTCGGCATCCAACGAGCGCAGGTAGGTAGCCACGGCGGCTTTGGCGGCAGCGTACAGGGCCACGCCAGGCCCCACTCCATTCCAGGCAGCCGCCGCCGAAATACCTGCAATAAAGCCGTCTTTCTGGCCCAGGAGCTCGGGCAATATGGCCCGGGTCATGTAAAACAGGGTACGCATGTTGAGGTCAAACATCCGGTCATAGAGGCTCGGATCGGTGTCCTTGACAGGAGCGTAAGCAAAGCCCCCTACGGTGTGAATCAGACCATCCACCCGCCCCATCTGCGCCTTGACCTGCCGCACCAGCATCTCGGCGTCGGGGTAGTGGGTCAGGTTAGCCACAAACGCCCGACCGCCCAGTTCCTGTGCTCGTTGGGCGATAGTGGTTTCGTAGGCATCCGCAAAGGCCAGTCTCGCTCCGGCCTTGATGAACGACTGGGCAATCGCCCCGGCAATAGCTCCTCCGCCGCCGGTAAGGAGGTACACCTTGTCCTGAAGTGCTTGCATGACCTAATTATGGGCCTCAACGCCCGCCATCGCATGTCTTTATGCTTACATTCAGCTTCAAAACCTGGGGCGATCCACCTTGACCCCCATCATCTTGCTCAAGAGTTCCACCAGCGCCCGCGATTCCTGCTCCTGGGTACCGCTCAAATCGGTGAGGAAATCTTCCCAGAACCACCAGTCGGGGAAGTAGCTTTCGTTGACAAAATGGCCCTCGCCATAAAACCTGAACAGATCGAACTCTTTGCCATTGCGCAAACGCAGCCCCACACGAAAAAGTTCCTGGGTATCCCTGGCCCGAGAAAACCAACCCCCAAAGGTCCAGTCCTCGAAGCCATAGGTGACGACCTCTACCTGCTCGAAAGGGATCAGACGGGTACGTTCCACAAACCAGAACTGACGGTCATGGATCATGAGCCAGCCCTTGCGCGGCTCCACCACCACCTCTCGGCTGAAAGCGCCCAGGCTCAGAATCCGCAGCCGTAGGGCAGAAGTCACTACCAAACGCACCCCCTGTTTTTGAATACGGGGGCCAATGGAGAACAGGCGAAAGCTGCGGTTCACTTTGCTCCTGATGCTACGGCGCGCATTGTGAAGAAATCGGGTCATTTTACCCCTGGGCCTGGGATATTATCCAGACAGGGTAGCTCTCTGGAGCGTCCCTATTCGGTTAAGCAGATGCTGGAGTGGCGGTCTATGGCTACGCTCAATCCGTGAACCGCCCTTAGGAGGCTTATGGCGACGAAAAAAGTGGTATTGCATCGCTTGGGAGGACACCGGTTTGTAGGCATCAACGAGCAGGGCGACAAGGTGATGGTGGATGGCGACCAGCCTTCCACCGGGATGCGCCCCATGGAACTCTTGCTGGCAGCACTGGCCGGCTGCACCGCCTACGATGTGGTGGACATTATGGAGAAAAAGCGCCAGCCCCTGGCACGCTACCGTGTAGAGGCTGTAGGCGAACGGGCCGAGGAGCACCCCAAGCGCTACACCCACATCGTGGTCACCCATTACGGCGCCGGGCCCAACGTGACCCGGGAGGCCCTCGAGCGGGCCGTGGAGCTTTCCCACACCAAGTACTGCTCGGTCTCGGCCACCCTGAACGCCCACATCGAGACCCGGGTGGTGGTAGAGCCCTGGCAAGGCGAGCCGCAACTTCAGCAGCAACAGTAAATTTTTCTAGAGCAAACCCCCACGCACTCTCATGCAAGGCTCTGGTAGCGTTGCCCCATGAGAGTGCCAATTTTAGCTACTGCACTGGTTTTGTCCGGGCTTACCCTGGCTCAGCCTGCTTCTAATTCGCCCATCGCCTGGGGTTCGTATACCCTCCGGCAAGAACCGGGCCTGCTGCGAATTATTCGTTCAGATCGGACACAGGTCGAGATCAAGGGAAGCCGTTTCGAGGTCAGGCAGCTCGAGCTGACCGGCCAGGTGCCCGCCGAACTCTGGATTAACGAGGTCTCGGGGCCGAACACCACCGCCTATTTCTTCACCCAGGAGCAGGGCTTTCGCAACCTGCTCATCTACCGGGGCCGCACCGCCGGGGTGCTGGAAGTGCGCGATGTGGACGGCGACCGGCGGCCCGAGATTATTGTGGGCACCGATGTATTCGCCGACTTTGGCGGCCTGCCCAGGGAAGTCTACCCCCGCCTGACCTACATCCTGGCCTGGGACGGGGTGCGCTACGTAGACGCCACCGCCCGTTTCCCCACCCTGGGCTTCCGCACCCTGTCGTACTACCGGGCGGCCCTGCAGGACGCCCTGGTTCAGAAAGACGAGGTCAACGCCCGCAGCGCCGCGCTGGGCTACTACGGACGCGGGCTCATTACCGGCCAGGCCGACGAGGCCAAAAAGTGGCTGATGGCCAACACCCCCCAGGCCATCCGGCGCTGGCTCCTGGACCTCGAGGGCGAGGCCATCCGGGCCCTCTACGCCGATCTGGCCTGCCGGCTGACGGTGAGCTACAGCCGGAGCCTGCCGCCTAAGCCGGTCTGTAACGGTTAGCAGCCGCCGATTGCTGAAGGCTCAAAGCCGAAGGCCGAAGGCGTTGGGCGGAAAGGCCATTCAATTGTTTAGGGAATATGGGGTTAGGGGGTAGGGGTTAGAGAGGTACCGCCTACTCCCCACCACCCATCCCCACCTAGTGCGCCGTTGAACCTTGGCTACACGCCTTCAGTAGGTATAAATCACCTGATTGCTGGGAAACCCGGGGGTCAGGAACCAGGCTGCGAAAACGCGTTTCGCTTTTCAGAGGGCCGGATCTCGTTCAGGGCAGCCTCCAGGAGGGTCTTTTCCAGCCGGATGACCTCGCCAAAGCGCAGGTATACCAGCCGCACCTCGGGTTCTACCTGCCAGGCCTGCCGGACGGCGGCCAGGTAGACCCCAAGCTGGAAATAATACTGCTCGGGCCGCATCTCCTGGTCGGTCTTGTAGTCTTCCAGGTACCATTGCCCGCCCACCCGGTAGAGCCGGTCTATGACCCCCTGCCAGACGGTAGTACCTAGCGGGAGGGCCACCGCGAACTCGGGGTAGTCTTCGTCGCGGGGCCAGGGGAGCTGTGTGCCCAGAAGCCCCTGGTAGTTTTGCAGCAGGGTCTTCACCTCGTCCATGATGCTGAAGCGCTCGTCGGGGCCGAAGGGGAACATAACCTCCTGGGCCTCGAGGTTGGCCAGGTGCACGGGGTTGTCGGGGTGCCAGTTTTGCCCGATGGCGTAGTGCACCAGCGTCCCGATGGCCCTGGCCCGGCCCGGCAGGGCCTCCCCCTCCTCGGGGTCGGGGAGCGGCAAGGGCTCGGCCTCGAGGCGCTTGTAGGCCGAGGGCGAGAAGAGCGGGGGAAAGGGCTCGAGGTCGAAGCGGGCCTCCACCCAGGGCGAGGACTCGGGCGGTTCGGACGGGCCGATGACCGGGGACGGCGGTATGGGCTGGTAGCGCCAGGTGTGGAGCACAAACTCGGGCCGGTTGTAGGGCGGGCTGTAAGGCCCCAGGTTCAGCGCCTCCAGCACCCTCACCCAGCCTTCGGGCTTGCCTTTGCTCACGCTGCCGGTGAGCAGCAGGGTATCGCGGGCCCTCGAGGCCGCCACGTAGAAGAGGCGGTAGCTCTCCTCTTCCTCCTGGGCCTTGACCTGCTCTTTGAACACCGCAAACTGCGGGGTATCAGGCAGGGCCACCCATTGCGTCAGGCGGTTGCCTGCGTCCTCCTTACGCCCCAGGTAAAGCGGTCGGGCCTGGTGGGTGTTCTTTCGACCCAGGTCGAACACCGCCACCACCGGCCACTCCAACCCCTTGGCGCGGTGGATGGTCAGGATCTGCACGCCCTCGCCCGACTGCGGCACGTCACCGGCGTCGGCCTGGCGGGAGAGGCGCTCGAGGCGCTCGAGCAAAGCCTCGAGGCTCTGCGGCGGGCGCGGGGCAAAGTAAAAGAGCAGGGCATCCACGTTCTCGCGGGCCCTGGGCTCCAGAAAATCGTGGTAGGCGCGGCCCGCCATCAGGGGTGCGCGGATCAGGTACTTGAGCACCTCGAGGGGGGCTTCCAGGCGCAGCCGCGACTGGATTTGCCGCAGGCGCGCATGCACGCTGGGCCACCGGAGCTCCAGGGCTTGCAGGGGGTCGCTCGAGCGCAGCACCGCCTCAATTTCGGCCAGCTCCAGGGGCTTTAGCGGCCCTTCCTCGGTATGTTGCCCGAAGGAGCTCCGCAAAAAAACCGCCAGCGAAAGCCCCCTGGGGTCGAGGGCTGCCCGCAGGGCGTGGTAGAGGTCGCGCACCTCCTGCCGCTCGTAGTAGCCCCGCCCTTGCAGGAGTACGTAGGGAACCTGGGCAGCGCTAAAGGCTTCTTCCAGGAAGGGTACGCTCTGGTAGGAGCGCACCAGCACGGCCATCTCGGAAAAAGCGGTCTGGCTCGATAAATCCCGCAGCCGCTGGGCCAGCACCCAGGCTTCGTATCTGCGCAAATCGTCCATGGGCAGTTCGCCATCTACCCAGTGAATCTCCAGCCGCCCCTGCTCGGGCCGGGTGCTTTCCACCGGCGGGGCCTCCTCGGGGGCAAAACCCTGCCCCTGGGCGGCCAGATGGGCGGTGAGGCGGTTCAAAAAGCGCGCCAGGGTCTGGCTGTGCCGATAGCTCCGGGCCAGCGGCGGCAGAAGCTGGCCTTCCCGCAGGGCCTTGCGAAAAACCCCCACATCGGCGTCGCGGAAGGCGTAGATAGACTGCTTGGGGTCGCCCACCATCTCGATGGGCAGCCCGGCCTGCTCGAGGGCCTCAAAAAAAGCCCCTTGCAGGGGGTTTACGTCCTGGTACTCGTCCACCAGAAGCACCTGCACCCGCTCGAGTACCCGTTCCAGGGCGCGGGGGTGGCGGGTGAGCTCGAGGGCGCGGCGCTCGAGTTCGGAGGGCGAGAGCAGGTTGCTTCCCAGGCGGGCCTCGTAAGCAGCGTATACGGCCTTATAAACGCGTAACAAGCGCTCGTTAGCTTCGCCTTCGCCCGGCTCAAAGGCTTCAGCCAGAGAGCGCCTGGAAAACAGGTACAGGAGGGGTTCGGTCAGGTCGTCGGTGGCCATGCCATGGAGCAGATGGCCCGGCTCCTGCGCCAGGTAGCGCAGGGTGTTCCACTCCTCCTCGAACAGGGCTTGCGCCTCCCAGTCGCCCAGCATGGAGAAGTCGGGGTCGAGGTGCAGCATGGGGGCCGCAAGCCGCAAGCACCAGCCCATGAAGCCGTGGATGGTGCTGAGGGTGGCCCCGGTAATCTCGCGGGCGGCCTCCAGAAAAGCAGGCTGGCTTGCGGCCTGGGCTGCAAAGTCCAGATGCCGCCCCCGGCTCAGCACCTCTTCGATGGCCTGCCCCACCCGCACCCGTAGCTCGTCGGCGGCCTTGCGGGTAAAGGTCACGCCCGCGATGCGGCGCAGGGGCGTACCGGAAGAAATAAGCTCCAGGTAGCGCAAGACCAGGCTGGCAGTCTTGCCGGTTCCGGCGGAGGCGACGCGAACTTTCATGGTGTATATATTGCGTTATAATGTTACCGTGAAGCGCACCTTAATCACCTTGGGCAACAGCACAGCCGTCACTTTACCACCAGACTTCCTCGAGCAAAACAACCTGAAAGCGGGGGATCTGGTCGAGGTAGAAAATACCGAGCAGGGCCTGCTGATTCGCCCGCCCCGAGCGGTCGCTTCCGACTTTGAACAAGCCCTACGAACGGTGCTGGCGCGTTACCGCGAAACCCTGCGTCGCCTGGCCGCTCACGACCGGGGTGAAGACCCCGCATGAGCCGCTGGCTGACCCTGGGAGAAGTACTCCTGCTGCATGACCTTGCGCTCGAGCTAGACGGGGGCGACCCCGGCGTACTGGATTTGGGCAAACTCGAGTCCGCCCTGGCCCAACCGCAGGCTGGCTTCAAAGAGACCCTTTTCCACCCCACCTTGCCAGATCAAGCCGCAGCTTACCTGTTTCACATTAGCCAGGCTCACGCCTTCAACGATGGCAACAAACGAACGGCGGTGCTGGCCGCCCTCACCTTTTTAGAACTCAATGGGCTTTCCCCCACCATTGGCCAGGACGAGCTTTTCGAGCTGGCCCTGGAGGTAGCCCAGGGGAACCTTTCAAAAGAGCAAATTGCCCATAGACTGGTAGCGGGAGAAACCTGACGTGAAGTACGCCCACATCAACGGAACGATTGTCGAGCACACCCAGGCCACCCTGCACATCTCGGATCTGGGCCTGCGGCGGGGCTACGCTGTGTTCGAGTTTTTCCGCATTCTGCGGGGGGTTCCGGTTTTTCTGGAAGACCACCTCGAGCGCTTCGAGAATTCCGCCCGGCTTTTGGAGCTCGAGGTGCCCTACAGCCGCGATACGCTCGAGGGCTACATTCTGGAGCTTATTCGGATGAACCATCTGGAGCAGGGTGGTATCCAGATGCTCCTGACAGGCGGCTACTCCGAGGACGCCTTTACCCCCAGTAGGCCCAACCTGGTCATCGCCCCCATTGCGGTCAACCCACCCCCGCCCCACCTCTACGAGCAGGGCGGCAAGGTGATTCTGCACCAGAACCTGCGCGAGCTGCCCGAGGCCAAGACCACCGACTACTTAGTAGCGGTGCGCCTCGCCCGGCGGGTGCGGGCCGAGGGAGCCACCGAGGTGATTTACCACGACGGGCAATGGGTCTCGGAAGGGGGCCGCAGCAGCCTTTCCGTCATCAAGAACGGGGTGCTGATAACCGCCCGGGAAGGGGTCTTGCCGGGCATCACCCGCAGGCACCTGCTGCAGGTGGCAAAGCCCCTTCTGCCCATCGAGGAGCGCACCATTGCCCTCGAGGAGCTGTTTACCGCCGACGAGGTGCTCCTCACGGGCGCCACCCGGCAGGTCATGCCCATTACCCGGATCGAGGACAGGCCCGTAGGTAGCGGCCAGGTGGGGCCTTACGCCCGGGCTTTGATGGCGGCTTTTCAGAAGCACCTGGAAGCCTACCTGAACCAACGAGCAATACAACGCGAAACCTCCGGCTCTAAGGGCATTTGAACTTGTCGCCCTGGATGGGTTGCGTGGGATGAAGGGTACGGAACCCACCTCATTCTGTTAGTA
Source organism: Meiothermus sp. CFH 77666 (assembly GCF_017497985.1). Classification (NCBI taxonomy): domain Bacteria; kingdom Thermotogati; phylum Deinococcota; class Deinococci; order Thermales; family Thermaceae; genus Meiothermus; species Meiothermus sp. CFH 77666. The sequence goes on along the minus strand of NZ_JAGDFV010000004.1, from coordinate 116,213 downwards.
CTGCTTGTGTAATTGCTCCCGCCTGCGCCCCCTCCAACGTGGCCCCGCCGGGGGCGATAGGCTACGGCAGCGGCTTCGTGCCTTTTGTGTCTACCCCGCTGGCCGCAAGGGTGCAGGCTGCCGACGGCGCGGCGGCCCTGGGCCTGCGTAGCGGCCCCGAGGGTTTCGGGTTCCAGTACACCCAGGGGCCCTGGGGCGCCGAGCTGATTGTGGCCCCGCGTGGAGGCGCCTCGGCATTTGCCCGGGCTTCCTACCTGCAAGAGGGCCTGGCCGCTGCCTTCAGCGTGGCCTGGGAGACCTACACCACCTATCGCTACGACGGGATGAACTACATTCCCGAAACCGTGAGCGGTGGCGGGGTGGGGCTGGACCTGGGGTACTTCTGGCCGATTCCCCTGGAAACCGGCCAGGGCTACATCGGGCCCCAAATGTACAGCTACGTGCAGTGCCAGAGCCTGAACAACGCCCCTTTGCAGTGCAGTGGATTGCGCCTGAACCCTGGCTTTGGTATGGGGGTCAACATCCCGGTGGGGCGGTTTGTGTTTACGCCGGAAATTTCGCTCTTTTTGCTGCCCCCAGACGACTATTTCGCCACTCCCCGCCTGGCCACCCCTTTTAGCTTCGCGTTCTCGTTCAGGTTCTAAAGGTAGTTCACTGGAACGACGGAGCCCGAAGGGGTTCCGTTCTTTCATTATTTTGTTGATATATATTGCATTTTATTATTAGATGATATATTTTATTGATACCTCCAGGGAGGAGTGAGAATTTGAACGACGAGGTACTGACCCTAGAGGAGACCGCACACTTTCTTAAGGTGTCGGACGCGACGGTTTACCAATTGGCCCGCAGTGGGGCGTTGCCCGCCCGCAAGGTGGGGCGGGAGTGGCGGTTTGTACGAAGCCGGCTTATGGCCTGGCTCGAGCAAGGAGGCGAGGAGATGGAGGGCAAGGTAATACGCGACGAGTTTGGCGGGGAGTACATGGTGGAAAACGGACAGGAAAAGGTGGCCCTGTGGCTGCCCATGAGCCGTGAGGAAAAGCGGCGCTTGTTGGAAAAAGCCGCGCAGGAGGGCTGGAGCTTTAGCGAAAAGGTAATGGCCCTGGCACGCGAGCTGATGGCGGATAAACCGGCCTAACCTGTTCTTCCCTCGCGGCACACGTCCTTCACGCTGCAGCTACGACAACGAAAGCCGGGGTTGGGTTCCACCACCCCGGCCTTGTAGCGGCTGTGTACTTGCTGGGTTTTGTTCAGAAGATTCTCGAGCGCCCCCCAGACCTTTTCGATGGGCTTGCCATAGACCCGCACCGGCTCCCCCAGCACCGGCCAGGCCCAGATATGCACCTGTCGAATGCGCCCCTTGAAGGCCGAGAGCAGGTACCCAGCGGCCCAGCGCTCACTCCAGCGGTCGCGCACCGCTTGTTCGGCCTCCTCGGGATGGGTCTCGGGGGCCACGAAGCGGTAGAGGTGGGCCTCGCTGCCCTTGCGCAGCACCCCGTCCAGGTAGGCTTCCAGCCCCTGACCCTCCAGCTTGAAGCCCAGGCTCAGTTCGCTCAGAAGACCATAGTGGTGGCGCATCCAGCCTTCGGTCTGGGGGAACTGCTGGGAGAGGGCCTCGAGGCGGGCCGGCACCAGTTTCTCGGCCTTGCGCAGCTCGCGCACCCACTGCTGCCACCACGGGGGCTCGGCCTCGTCCGGCGCAAACTGCGAGGCCCAGAATTTGAAGCCACACTCGTCGTAATAACGCAAGTCTTCGACACCCGCCTGCCCCAAAAGAACCCGGCTCAGGGGGGCCTTGTAACCTTCGGCGCGGGCCGTCTCCAGGAGGCTGGCCGGGGGCAGCTTGGGCAGGTAGGGCGGCCTGGGCTGGGAGAGGAGGGCCGGTTCGGGCTCGAGGGGCCCCTCCTGGCTGGCCTCGGGGTAGGTGATGATTACCTCATCGGCACGGGCCTGGAGTTCCTGCAAGAGTAGCCGATCCCGCCCCAAAAAACGCCTGGGCAAGAGGCCCCCTGCCTGCCGCAGGGCTTCCTCCAGGCCCATTCGCAGTTCCTCGGGCACAAAGTAGTCCTCCTGTTCGCCGGTGCTGTAGGCGCCCTCCACCGCGTAGGTCAGGTACAGCTTCTTCCAGCGCTGCCCGGCGGCCAGGGTGGGCGTGAGCAGGGCCACCCCCCCTGGCGGGCGGTGCGGCTCGTAGGTTTCGGCCAGCAGGGCCGCCCACCAGTGGCGAAAATCGGGGCCGGTGGCGATGCGGTGGGCCTCCATGGCCCGCTCCATCAGGGTGGCCCGGCGGGGGCTGTGCCGCACTTCGGGCAATGAGTCCAGAAGTTCGTTGGCCCAGGCCAGGGAAGGGTGCAGGTCGGGGGTATGGGCCGGGTCAAACCCCGACCCTTCCTCGCCGGGAGGCCGCAGGCGGGCCAGCCAGGAGGCCCAGACCCCTTGCATCCCCAGCTCGGCGGCCAGCCGGCTGATGGCCAGGGGGCCCACCAGGCTGCGTTCCAGGGCCGCCCGGCCCAGCGGGGCCAGGTCGGGCACGGCCAGCAGGCGCGAAGGGGTGGGGTAGTCGGGCAGCTCCAAAAGCTCTAGCAACAGCCGCCCCTCGGGGGTCTCGGCAGCCGTACCAGCCCGCTGGTCTACGAGGGGAAGACCATACTCATCGGCCAAAGTTAGCAAGGCCGGAATTCGCGTCTCCGGCGTAATCACCGCAATATCCAGAGGCTCCAGGCCCTGCGTCAGGTCGCGCTTGATCGAACGCAGCACCCAGCGGGCCTCGCTAACCGGGTTCTGGGCGCGGTAGGTCTGGATTGCAACCGGCCTGGGTGGGAGCGCCTCCTGGGGCAGCAAACCCGGCGGCGCTTCCGGCAGGCCGACCCAGACCGAAATGTGACGGGAGAGCGCCTGCAAGAGCCGCAGCTCGAGCACCCCCAACTCGCGGAAGCCGTCCACCACCACCAGGTCGGGCTCGAGGCCGATAGGCGCGAGCCCGCTGCGCGAGGAGGCGGACTCCACAGACTGCGTAGGCCTCGTCTGACGCTCGAGGCCGATAGGCGCGAGCCCGCTGCGCGAGGAGGCGGGCTCCACAGACTGCGTAGGCCTCGTCTGACGCTCGAGGCCGATAGGCGCGAGCCCGCTGCGCGAGGAGGCGGGCTCCACAGACTGCGTAGGCCTCGTCTGACGCTCGAGCGGAGCCTGCCCCTCCAGTAAAGCCAGTGCTGCGGCCCGGAAGTCGTCGTAGTCCCAGCGGCCCCAACTGGCCTTAAGTTCCTCGTATCGGGCGTAGACCTTTTGCAAACGCCGGGCCTCGGGGCTGTGGAACGGCAGGGCCTCGGGCTTCACCCCGTTGCGTTTGGCCTCGGCAATGGCACGGGCAAACAGCCGAGCCTCGCCGGGGCTGGGCAGGGGGCCTTCGCCTTCCATCAGCGCCTCCCCCACCAGCGCCACCCGGCCCGGCCCGGTCAGAATGGGCTTGAGGCCAAAGCTGGCGGCCAGCAGGCGGTAGTAAAGCTGCTGCGAGGTAAGCACCTCGAGGCCCAGCACCGCCCCCCGCTGGGTAGCCCGGCGGTAGACGTAGGCTTTTTGCGCAGGCAAACAAACCCACCAGACCCGCTTGCGCTGTTGCAGGTAAGAATGCGCGACCTCGAGCAAACGGGTGGTTTTGCCGGAGGCCGGAGGGCCTACGAGGAGGTGCATAGCTTCACTATATCGGCCCCCTCATAGGCCCGTGAAGCCGATAAACCCGGCTCTACCTCCCGAGTTCAACCCGGTCAAAAGACCCGTAGGGTTTCCCAGTCTCCTGGGCTACCCTCTTTGGAACGGATATGCTCGCAGTCACCCGCCTACATTCCGCCAGAAAGGATACATCCACACAACTACCGCATCGCAGGCTCCACCGCCGGAAACCGCACCGGCGAACGCTGGTAGGCCGCCAGCCAACGGGGGTCGGAGAGGGGTTCCAGGTTCCGCCCCAGCGCCAGCACCCCCACCACCCGGCCCTGGTGGGTCAGAAAGCAGCGGTAACCCCTGGGCTCACTCACGTACCAGTTGCCCAGGTTGAGGGTCTGGGCCACCCCCTCAAAGCGCCGGGCCAGCTGGTTGCGCAATCGCAGGGCATCCTGCACGGGGCGGTCAAACGCCACCACCACAATGTCCTCGAGGCCCAGCGGCACCGGGGCCAGGTCTATGTTCACCGTGAGGCGCGACACCGGCAAACCCTCCGCCCCCAGCACCACCCGCAGCAAGAAGCGCTGGGGTGCCACCCGCTCGGCATAGGCAAACTGGGGGCGCAGGGTCTGGAAAAGGGCCAGGCAGCGATCCATCACCGGCGGCTCGCTCGGTTGGGCCCAGCCCAGCGTCCCTAGACCCCAAACCCAGAGGGCTATCGCCGGCAGAATGGCCCTGCGCCCCACAGCTTCTCCCCTACTCGCGCACCCCAAAGAGCGAACCCAAACACATCTCGTCGGTAGTCCCCTCGCCCCAGGTCATATAGCGGGGCGGCAAGGGCTCCCCACCCGGGCCGGGGATGGCCGATTTGTTGTCGTAAACGCAGGTGACCCGCACCCTATCCCCCTGGCGCAGCCGCAGGGGGGTCTGATACCAGTACTCGCCCTGCCACTGAAAGTTCCACTGGGGAATGTTGAGGAGCGTCCGAGCGTTTGCCGTACCGGGGTTGACCTCCACCCTGAACTCCACCCCCCGCAGGTGCATGTGGGCCGTCACCCCATACACCTCCATGGCGCTCTGGGCCGTCCAGTCGCAGGAGGTGGCCTGGCGGCTGCCATCACCCACGTTGCGCCGGGCGTACTCCTCGATGGAGGTGTTGCACAATAGGTGAATCCAGTCGGCAATAAAGCCCAGCTCGGTGCGGGCTCGAGCGTACTCGCGGGTACAGGCTTCCCCAAACATACCCGGCGGACACTTAATCTCCACCGGAGCAGCCAGGGTCATGCCCACCAGGCGCTTGAGCTGCACCCCTTTGGGGGCTAGGTACAAAGCCATCTGGGTAGCGTCGGGGTTGGCGCCCGAGGCGGTGTTGTAGTGCACCTGCATCACCACCCGGCTGCCGGCCCGCAGGAACCGGCCCGTACCCTCCGGCAGCAGCGTAGCGCCCCCACCCGGCACCCAAAAGCCCAGAATGCCGCCGATGTTGCGGGGGTCGCTGCTCAGGCCCGGCCCGCCAAAGCACTTCCAGCCGGGGCCGGGCTCGGCGCGGTCTTTGGCCTCGGCGGCCCCCACCATATCGGGGCCAATCAGGAATAAAATCACGTGATGCACGCTACGCTTGTCACCCGGAATAATCTTGTAGCCGGTCATGTAGGTATCGTGCTCGAAGGTGACCGGCATCAGGAAGCAGCGGTAATCGTCCAGCAGCGCATCGTCAGGCGTGTAGGGGGGGTTGAGCGCCGCCACCAGATCGGGCTTTGGAGTAGGCGCAGGGGCTTTCACCGCCACCGGTCTGGGCTCGCCCAGCGGGGCGCCCGCCTCGGCCCAAGCAATCAGGGCAGCTTTGGCGCTGGCGGAAAGCTTGCGTTCGTCCTTCAGGGGTGGGGTGCCTTCGCCGGGGGGCCAGGGCGGCATCCGGCCCTGCTTCACCGAGTCGGCAATGGCCGCCGCCATGTTGCGGGCCCAGCGGGCATCGTCCAGGGGGAAAGGGGCAATACCCCCTTCGGTGTGGCAACCCGCACAGTTGGCTTGCAGGATTTCGGCCACTTCCCCGTGGTATGTGGGGGCTTGGGCCGGCCCGGCTCCCATCGAACCCAGTGCCAAAAAAACCAGCAGTAGCAAAGGTCTCGGCATATTTACCTCAACAGTTGGGCAATTTCTTCCTTGAGTTTAGCGGTGGAAAGGCGGCTGGCCCCGTAGAGCATCCGCACCAGACGGCCCTGGGCATCCAGCAGGGCCAGCGCATCGGTATGAAAGACCAACCGCCCACCGGGGGCCAGGTTGTACTCGACCCTGGCGGCTTCGGCAATGGGGCGAATGGCTTCGGGCTTGCCGGTCAGGCCCTGCACCGGCACAAAGCCCCGCAGGTATTTTTGCAGGGTCTGGGGGGTGTCGCGCTCGTCCACGCTCAGGAGCAAGAGCTGCAGGTGGGGTGGTGCGCCCAGGGCCTCGTAGGCGGGTAGCAGGCGGCCCAGCGTGAGGGGGCAGGCGTCGGGGCACTGGGTGTAGCCAAAGAGCACCACCGCCGGGCCCTTGGGGGGAAATGCAAACGCCTTGTTTTCGTGCGAACGAAGCTCCACGCTGGGGAGGGTTCGGGGCGGCCTGAAGTCGGCAGCCCCCGGCCCGGAGGCGGGCAGATAATGCCCCCCGTGGGCCCAGACCAGGCTGGCGAGCCCCATAAGAAATAGATGAAGTGGTTTCACCTTCACCATCATGACCGGAACCAGCCCAAAATAGAATCGGGCAACACAGGGTGTAATGCCTGAAGCCAGAGTCGCAGGAGAGTTCTCAGGACGGGCTACCTTGGGCTTTTTTCGGCCTTTCAAAACATGGCCTACCATGCTTCCTGCCCCTTCAGACTAGCCCCATCCGCTGAAACCAGGCTGAAGCCAAAGATACTCACCCCACCACCTCGAGCCTCGCGTAGCGCAGGGCCAGTTTGCGAACCCCATCCCCAAAAGCCACCATAGCCACCCCGTCTTCCAGACCCACCACCAGCCCGGTGCCAAACTGGATGTGCCGGACTTTCTGGCCGGGTTTGAGGGCGGGGGGGCTGCTTGGAGCCGGGCGCTTGAGGAGGAAGCGCTCGAGGTCGGCAAACTCGTCTGCTGGCCCCTGGCCGGGCTCCACATCGAAGGCTTCCCAGAGACTTCTGGCCTCGAGCGAAAGCCCCAGCGCCTCCAGCCAGCCGGCCTGCTCGGCGTGGGAAAACAGCCGCAGCACCTTGGCGGCCACGGCGGGGGCCTGGGCGGCGTTCCACCAGTGGTACAGGTAGCGCTCGAGGCCCAGCTTGTGCGCCCCCTGGGCCAGGGCCAGGGTCTGGGCGGTAGAGAGTTCTTCGGGCGGGAGGGCCAGGGCCTCGCCCACCCGCTCCACGGCCCCCAGCACCTGCAGATACTCGGCTTCCTTCAAAAACGGCGAGAGCGGCAGGCTGGAAAGGGCGTACAGGTAAGTGTGCGCCGAGCTTCGGGTGAGGGCCACGTAGAAGAGGCGGCGCTCTTCCTCGAGGTTCTCCGAACCGCTGTAGGGCAGGGTACCCTCGTTGCAGTCCGGAATAAAGACCAGGGGCCACTCGAGGCCCTTGGCCCGGAAGATGGTCATCAGGCTGACCCGTTCGCGGGGGTTCTGAATGGGGTCGTCGCCAAAGTGTTCCTGGGCCAGAAGCTCGATATGCCGTAGCAGGTCGCCCACGCTGCCCTTGTCGCGGGCGTACTCCAGAAAAGCCCGCACCCCCTCGGCCTTACCCGCCCCCACCTCCCAGAAGCCCGAGGAACGCAACAGATGACGGCGGTAGTCCAGGCGCGCCTCGAGCGCCTCCAGCACCGCGTGGGCCGAACCCCGCTGCACCGCCCCGCCCAGCCACTCGAACAAATCGGCCAGTTCCAAAAGCCGCCGGGCCACCCGCTCCTCCGCGCCCGCCGCCTCGGCCCGGAGCACCTCCAGCAGCGAGCCCCCCTGCTCCACCCGCCGCCAGATGGCATCGGCCAGGGCGCGGGTCAGGTAGCGCTTGGGGGTGTTGTAGATCTGCAGCCAGAGGCGTTTGAGGTCTCCCCGGTGCGCTCCCCCACCCCCCTCATGCACAGGGGGCGAAACCGCTGCGTCTTTGGCCCCCTTTTCAAGGGGGTTCTGCGTAACAGTGGCGGATTCGGCCAGCTGCAAGTAGGCCAGGAGTGTTTGAATCTCGGGGCGCTGGTAAAAGGGGGTACTGCCCACCACCCGGTAGGGAATCTGCCGCTCGATCAGGGCCTGCTCGAGGTAGGGGGTCTGGGCGTAGAGCCGTACCAGCACCACCATCTCGGCGGGCTTGCGGCCTTCAGCCAGCAGCCCGGCTATGTCGCTCACCAGGCTTTGGGCCTGGGCAGGCATGTGGGGCTCCATCCGCAGGTGCACCCGGCCCACAAAACCCCTGGTCAGGCTCAGGCGCTTGGGTTCGCGCTGCTGGTTCTGTGCAATCACCCGTCCGGCCAGCGCCACCTGCGGGGCCGGGCAGCGAAAGGTGTCGCGGATCAGGTATTTTTTGGCCTGGTAGCGCTGGGCGAACTCCAGGATGAAGCGGGGGCTGGCCCCCCGCCACTCGTAGATGGTCTGGTCGTCGTCGCCTACCGCCATGTAGTTGCGGTGCGGGGCGGTAATCAGGTCGAGCAGCTCCGACTGGGCCAGGTTCACGTCCTGGAACTCGTCCACCAGCACCGCTTGAAAAGCCTTCTGCACGGTTTGCAGGATCTCGGGGTAGCGCACCAGCACCTCCCAGCCCTGCATGAGCATGTCGTCGAAGGTGAGGAGCCCTTCGGCCTGCCGCACCTGCTCGAAGAGCCGGTACAGATCCAGGTACCACTCGAGGGCCTTTGGCGCCTCGGCTTGCGAAGCTACCTTGAGGGCCTCCGGGGGCAGGGCAGCCCCTTTCAGGTCGGCGTACTGCAGGTTGCCCTTGCAGGCCCCCAGATAGCTCAGGAAATCCTCGGGCTCGAGGTTTTCCAGTTCCTGGGCCCAGGGCACTCTGAGCTCGCGGGCCCGCCGCAGGGTGCGCTGCAAAAGGGCCTGCTCGGCGCCTTCTTCCTTTACCTCGGCCAGCTTCAAAAGCCCCTCTGAGGCGGCCTTGCGCACAATGCGGTAGCCCAGCGCGTGCAGGGTGGAGACCTGCACCCCCTGGGTGTGGGGCCAGCTCGAGAGCGCCCGCTTGAGGTCGTCTACCGCCATGCGGCTGAAGGAGGTGGCCAGAATCTTGCGCGGCTCAAAGACCCGTTCGCGCACCAGGCGCTCCAAGCGGTGCACCAGCGCGGTGGTCTTGCCCGCCCCGGCCACGGCGAACACCAGCGCAGGCCCTTCGTTGTGGGCCACGATGGCTTGCTGCTCGTCGGTGAGTTGAAGGCTAACCATTTTGGGTTCTAGCGATTCCCTCCAGCTCGCGCCAGAGCTTATCAAATGAAGCCGAGCGTCTGCGAAGAATGGACGGATCGCAGTTTTTGACCAGCTTTCCTGTCAGCTTAGCCTGGTCTATGGTCTCGGAGTAACGCCCTAATCGGCGTTTGACCTCTTCTTTAGCTCCGCGAATTTCCTCCAAATCCGCCGGTGCTTCCCCCAATCCCAGGCATTCTGCAGCCGCCAAAAACCACGTTTCAAACTCACACTTTGCAAGCACCACATGGCAACCAAGGCTTGACCTGGACTCAAGGCTCCTTTTCAGCTGTGGAGCAAGCTCAGCCGGACAGTCTGAGTCCGCATCCAGCAGTACCAAGACCGAGCCGAATTCCCCCAAACTCTTTCGGGCAAGCTCGAGGAAGCGATCTTGCTCATCCGAGCTATTTATGAAACGATTGCGAGAAATCCTAAGCGGATTCAATACCCTTATTGTGGGAAAGTAGCCTCGTATAAGTACAGGGAGTGCATCCACATCGCCGTGCCCTTCTACTATTGGCACTAATTTCATAACAACGTGTCTTGAAATTCTGTTGGAAGCTCGAGCTTCCTTTGCCGCAACAGCTCGCCTGCCGTGAATAGCTTCTCTTGGATGATTTGTTTTTGTTCTTCTGGAATCGGCTGAACCTCGCTCACCCCTCGTTGCATACCAACAACAAACAAAGACTGCGGCGGAATGTCCTCGTGGTCTAATAAATCTGGGCTATGGGTAGTCAGTAAAATTTGTCGGCTGTCGCTTGCTTCAATCAGTGCGTCGGCAAGTACAAAGGTGCTACCCGGATGAAGTGCTACCTCGGGCTCCTCCACACCCGCTACCGTAACAGCAGTCTGGAAGGCTGCTACCAATACCGCTAATGCGCGGAGCGTACCATCCGACATCGAACTAGCGTAAAACCGCCAGTCGTTTTTATTATCCATTCTCTGGAAAAAATGCAAGGTCTCCTTGGGACCCAACACCACCGGCTCTACCTTCATAACACCTGGAACAATCTTGGAGAGAAACTCTTGAACCCGCTCCAAACGATCAGGTGCCGTACGCATCTGGCGCAAAATACCAGGAAGATTGCTACCATCTCTACGCAAAATCGGGTAGGCGTCAGGGTCTTGCAGATTTCGTATAGTGGCTGGATTAGGATTATAAACCGCTACGCGGGTCAAATACTCAAATACCTCTCTAAAACCCTCCTCTGCCGAAATAGCTCTCAAGTACAGATCTTGTGGGCTGCTGGCTGCACTAAGCTTAGGTGTGGAACCTTTGAGAATGCCTCTTTCAACAAGAAAGAAACGCTCCTGTGATATAAGGTCGCGTGGCGACACCCGGGCTTCCTCACGAGCCACCTGAAAATCGTAACCCCTAACTGCTTCAATATCGAAGGCGTATTTCGCGTACCAATGTTCAAGGGTAAGGTGTAGCTCGATTCTAAAATTATTGGGTCGACCACTTGACCGTCTGCGAACCTCATTTATGCCCCCACGCTCGCGCAGGGCGTAGTCGAGATTAACGCTCAAGGCATCGGAAACGAAGCGCAAAGCATCCAACAAATTGCTCTTACCAGAACCATTAGGGCCTACAAAAACGGCTAAATTGCCAAGCTGGAGAGAAATTTTGCCCAGGCTTTTATAGTTGCGAACCAAAAGCTGGGTAAGGGCCATGGCTTTATCCTAACCCACCGTCTAAGCGAACCGGTACAGCTTCCCCGCCAGCGTGGCCACGTAGAGCGCCCCCCGGTAGGGCAGGGGCGGCACCTGGATGGGGCCCAGGCCGGTGGCCTCGAAGACCAGACGCCCGCTCTGGGTGTCCACCCCCAGTACCCGGCCTTCCTCGGTGCCCAGGTAGAGCACCCCGTGGGCAATAGACAGAGCGGCGGTCACCCGGCCGACCTCGAGGGCCCACACCTCGTCGCCGGTTTTCTGGTTGAGGGCGTATAGCTTTCCGGCCCAACTGGCCGCATAGAGGTTCCGCTCGTCCAGGGCCGGGGCGCCCCAGAGCTCGCCCTCGAGGTCGAAGCTCCACTGCACCTCGCGGGTCAGGGGGTCGAAGGCGTGAACCTCCCCGGCCCAGGTGGGGATGAAAAGCAGCCCTCCGCGGGCAGGCATAGCAGTATGCACCGCCCCCGCCTCTACCTTGTAGCGCAGGTGTCCGCTCAGGGGGTCGAGGGCGTACAGCCAGCCGCCCTCGCTGGCCACAAACAGAAGCCCCCGGTACAGGGTAGGCGAGGCCGAAAGCTCGCTGCCGGCCTGGAAACCCCAGCGCAGGGTACCGCTGGCATCCAGGGCATACAAAAAGCCGTCGCGCCCGGCCAGGTAGATCAGGTCGGCCACCAGGGGCGCGGCGGTAATCTCGGCGCGGGTGGGAAAGCTCAGGATGGGCCGCCCCGAAAGCGACATCCCGGTCAGGCGGCCATCCCAGGCGGCCACATACACCCGCTCACCCGCCACCACCGGTGGGGCCGAGACCTCGTCACCCAGGCGTTGGCGGTAGACCGAACCATCGGTCAGGTCGAGGCGGGCGGTGCCCTGCCCGGCCCCTACCCACAGGCTGCCCTCGCGGGCAATCAGCTCCCCCGGCCAGGCCACCTGTCCGGCCAGGTCGAAGGTGCCGCGCAGCTCCAGCTTTTCGGGCTGGGCCGGCCCGGTAGGGTAGTGCCCACTGCGGCTGGCCCCTGCCCGTGGCGTGGCCGAGAGGGTCTCACGGTAGTGGCGCAGGGTTTCTTCCAGCACCGCGTGGGCGGCGGCAGCATTGGCGGGCCGGTCGGCAGGGGCTTTCTGCAAGAGCGAAAGTATCAGACCCGATACCTCGGCGGGAATGGCCGGGTTAAGGCTCTGGGGGGGTCTGGGAGGTTCGTAAACGTGCTGGTACAGCACCGACTGGTCGTTTTCGCCCTCGAACAGAGGCTGGCCGGTGAAGGTGCGGTAGAGCACCGCCCCAAAACTGTAGAGGTCGGCCTGGGGGGTAAGGGGCAGGCCCCTGGCCTGCTCGGGGGCCATGTACTCTGGCGTGCCCACCGTAATGCCGGTGCGGGTAAAGTGGCGGCTTTCCTGCATCAGGTAGGCCAGGCCAAAGTCCATCACCTTGGGCTGGCCCTCGGGCGTGACCAGGATGTTGCGGGGGGTCAGGTCGCGGTGGATCACACCCCGCTCGTGCAGGTGCCCCAGGGCTTCCAGTACCCGCGCCGAGGCGGTAAGCAGCCGCAGCCCCTCGAGGCCATCCTCGAAGGGGCCCAGGCGGTCGTAGCTGCCGCCCTCCACCAGCTCCATCACGAAGTAGGTGCGGCCCTCTTCCTCCCCCAGGTCGAAGACCTGCACCACCCCAGGGTGCGAGAGCTTGGACAGGGCCTTGACCTCCCGAAAAAAGCGGTTGCGCTCACTGGGGTGCAGGTAGGTGTGCAGAATCTTGACCGCTACCGGGCGCTCCATGCGCTCGTCGGTGGCCCGCCAGACCTCGGCCATACCCCCCTCGCCCAGGGGGGCCACAAGCCTGTAGCGTCCGGCCAGCTTCACCTTTTCCATGGGACTCATGAGCTACGAAACCCTAAAAATCGAGCCGGGGTTAGCCCAGCCGGTGGCCCGGTTGCAGGCGGGCACCCCTGGCCCAGTCTACGGCAGGCATGGGCTTTTTGCCCTCGGGCTGAACCTCCTCCAGGCGCAGGCTACCCTGCCCGGTAGCAACTTCCAGGTACTCGGCCACCCGAACCACGGTTCCGGGTGCTTGCCCCTCGAGGCTTTCGGCACCGGCCCCTCGAGCCTCAACCCTCGACATTTTGATCACCTTTACCCGCTTACCCTGGTGCTCAAACCAGCTACCCGGCCAGGGCAGCACCCCCCGGTGGCGGTTGTAGATTGCCTGTGCGGTGCGCTCCCAGACAATCCTGCCATCGTCCTTTTGCAGCATGGGGGCGTGAGTGCCCTCAGGGGGCTGGGGGGTGGGTTGCAGGTATTCCAGGTGAGCCAGAGCGTCCAGAAGCAGCTCGATGCCCTTGTCGCGCAGGCGGTCGGCAAGCTCGAGGGCCGTTTCGTCGGGCCCAATCGGGGTACGCCAGCGCGCCACCACCGGGCCGGTGTCCATGCCCACATCGGTCTGCATGATGCAGACGGCGGTCTCGGCGTCGCCGTTGATGAGCGTCCACTGCACCGGCGCGGGGCCCCGGTAGTTGGGCAGGTCGGAGGGGTGCAGGTTCAGAAAGCCAAAGCGGGGCACCTCCAGCAGCTCGGCGGGGAGGATTTTGCCATAGGCGGCGGTTACGGCCACCTCGAGGCCCAGGCTTTTGAAAAGCGCCAAAAACTCGGGGTTCTTGCGGAGCCGCGCAGGCTTCTCTACCCGCAAGCCCCTGGCCTCGGCCCACGCCGCCACCGGGCAGGGCGTAATTTGCAAACCCCGCCCCGCCGGTTTATCCGGCTGGGTGACCACCAGCACCACCTCATGGTGGCGGTGCAGGGCTTCCAGCACCGGCACGGCCCAGGCAGGGGAGCCAAAAAAAGCCAGTCGGCGGCGCAGGGGTTGGGAGTTCATGACAGGTTGTTTAGAAGGCAATCAACCATAGACCCTCGACTATCGACTATCGACTATCGACCATTCACCATTGACCTCACCTGGCCTGCCCCAGCCGTGCGGCCTCCTCGCGCAAGAACGCCTTGGCCTGCCGCTGGAAAAGGGCCAGGTCTTCGCGGTGCTCCTCGAGAAACTTTTGCTTGTCGGCAAAAGCCATCCGCTGGAAGAAGAGGATACCGTCCAGGTGGTCAATCTCGTGTTGCAGCACCACCGCCAGGTAGCCCTCGGCCTCGAGCACCTTCGGCTCGCCCTTTTCGTTCTGGTACTCGACCCGCACCTGCAAGTCGCGCTGGGCCCCTTCGGCATAGAGGCCGGGCAGCGACAGGCACCCTTCGGTAATGGACTGCTGGCCCGAGCGGTAGGTGATGACCGGGTTCACCATCACGTACAGCTCTTTGACGCGGGTTTTGAGGTCGGCCTCGGGGCCTTCTTCTGTCTCGTCCTCGAGGTACTCGGCGGCCACAAAGAGCCGCTGGCTAATGCCGACCTGGGGGGCCGCCAGCCCCACCCCTCGGGCTTCGAACATGGTCTCGAGCATGTTCTCAGCCAGCGCCGGAATACCGCTAAAATCCTGCACGGGCAGGGCTTTTTTCTTCAAAACGGGGTCGCCGTACAGGCGGATGGGCAGAACCTGGGCCATCGTGGACTATTGTCTACGGTCTAGGGGCGCTTGTCTATGCCACTCTGCGCCACTTTCCCCAGGGTGTTCACAATGACCACGCCCGCCAGGGCGATTCCACCCCCCACCAGGGCCAGCACACCGGGCACTTCCCGCAGCCAGACATAGGCAATCAGGGTAGCGAGCACCGGCGAGATGTACAAAAAACTGGTCACCTGCGAGGCCGGGGCGCGGCTCAGGGCGTAGTTCCAGGTCAGGTACGAAAGCGCACCCGGCACCACGCCCAGATACACCACGCTCCAGGTGGCCTGGGCCGAGGCGGCCTGCATCTCGGACACCAGGCCCGGCCAGAACACCAGTAGCGGCAGGGTTCCGGCCCAGATGGTGTAAGCGGTGAAGTTGAGGGGGTTGTATTTTTTCACCAGGCTGCGCTGGAACACGAAGTAAACCGAGGTGACGAAGGCCGCCAACACAATCAGCAAGGCGCCGGGCTCGAGTTCAAAGCTACCGGGGTGGTTGCCCACCGCAATCAGGGCCACGCCTGCAAAGGCCACCCCAATGCCCAGCCAGCCCCAGGCCGAAAGCCGTTCGCGCAGGAAAAAATAGGACATCAGGGCCACAAACACCGGCCCCACCGCAATCAGGAGCGCGGCAGGCCCGGCCTTCACGCTAACCTGGCCAAAGTTGAGGGCAGTGTGATAGGCGGTAATACCCAGGAAACCCAGCCCCAGAATGGCCGGCCAGTCCCTCCGTTCGGGCAGGGGCATCCGCACCCACAGGGCGTAAACCACCATCACTGCCGAGGCCACCAGAAAGCGCAGCAGGGTCAGGTGGGCCGGGCTGTAGTCCTGAAGGCCCGCCCGTATCCCGGCAAAGGCCGAGGCCCAGGGCAGGATGGTGAGGCCAATCGCCAGAAGGACTCGAGAATCCACCGGGGGATAGTAGCATATCGTTAGCGCCCATGACCCACCAAATGCTCGAGTTAATCCGCCACCTGAACGCAAAGGGCGCGCGTTCAATGGTTATCGGCGGCTACGCCCTAGCCTTCCTGGGGGTTCCCCGCTACACCAAAAACCTCGATTTGTGGATAGACATGCAAGAGGCACCCCGCGTTCTGGAAGCTATCAAGTCCTTTTTTGGTGGAGACGATCTGGGGCTTACGCTAGAAGACTTGAGTACGCCGGGGGTTGTGCAGTTGGGCTACGAACCCAATCAGGTAGACCTGGTGCTACTCAACGAGCCCGATTTCGACGAAGCCTATGCCCATAGCCAGACGCACGAGGTAGGGGGTGTTACCGTGCGGGTGGTGTCTCGTGAGGATTTTGTGCGCCTGAAAAAAGCGTTTGGGCGCAGCATTGACCTGCGCGATGTCGAGGAGTTATGAAACCTGTTGCTCGCAAATACCGTTTCGACGAGGTGCCCTCCGAAAAAGAGCGCTGGCAGGCGCTGCCCCTGGAAGTACGCCTGCAAGCAGTGGTGGAGATGGCCCTCTTCTGGGCCCGCTTGCACGGCCAGCAAGGCCTCGAAAAGATTCATCCGGTAGCCCGCAAAAGGCCCCTCGCCCTGCCAAAAACAACCGAAGACCGCATGGAGGACAGCAGCCACCCGTAACGATGCCCGCAAAATCCAAACGCCAAATGGCTCACGGCTTTAGTGGAATCCGGTGGCTGTAGCTGATTTGGTTCCCCTGACGGATACCGAGCCACAGGGCTTCCAGCGTACCGGGGAGGGCGAGCTCGAGGCGCACCGGCCCGGCAAGATTCTGCCAGAAGCGCGGCTCTGCCCCCACCGCCAGGGTGTAGTTACCGGCGGGAAGGTTGAGCAAGACCTGCTGGCCCGGCACCAAACTTCGCTCGAGGGTGGTCTCCAAGCGCAAACCGCGTTCGCCGTTGCGGGTAGCCCACCAGGTCTGGCCGTCGAACACGGCAAAGCTCACCTCGGCTTTGGGGGGGAGCTCGAGGCGGGTCTGGATGGGCGGGTTCAAACGGGCATAGAGGTTGTTGCCCACAAAGACCCCCACCGTACCGGCAGCCGTACCGGTGAGCAACAGTACCGTGCGTTCGGCCTGGGCAGGGGTCAGGCGCACCTGGGGGTCGAAGGGCCGCCCGATGAAGTTCTGCACCACCATCACCTGCCGCCCCTGACGTACCAGGGCCACCCCCAGATGGGTGAACTCGGGCTTGAGCAGGTTGGCCCGGTGGCCGGGGCTGTTCATCCAGCCCAAAAGCGAGCGGCGGGGAATTTCGGGGTCGGGGTAGCCCTCGAAGCTGGCCAGGTTCTCGCCTACCGTGACCTCGAGCACCCCGGCAGCCCGCATCCGTTCGGCGGCCCCCAGACCATCGGGGTTCTGGTGGGCAAAAAAGTTGCGCCGGAGCATGTCCTGGGCATGGCCCAGGGCTGCCTTGTAGGCCAGCGCATCCCACTGCAAGGGCCGCAGACCGCGCTCGGTGCGTACCTGGTTGGTGCGCTGGAGCACCTCGAGCTCCAGGGCACTCTGGGCCAGGGCAGCGCTGCACAACAGCATCAACCCCAGCAGCCAGGCCCCTCGCATCGTGCTACCTACGCAGGTACGAGGCTGTAGCAAAAGCTGCGGCTAAAGGGCTTTTCTTCCAACAAGGCGTTAACATCGTCCAGCGTGACCGCCTCGACCCGCCGGGCAATCTCGCTCAGGGGCTCATAGGTTTGGTTGTAAACATAACCCAGGCCCACGCTCATCAGGCGTTGCATGGGGGTCTCGCCCGCAAACACCAGTGCGGTGGCCAGCTTGTTTTTGGCCCGCTCGAGCTCGTCCGGGCGCACCCCCTCGCGCTCGAGGCGGCCCAGCTCCTCGCGGAGCACGGCCTTCACCGCTTCCTCGTTGACCGGGTCGGTCTGGGCATAAATGTAAAAGAGCCCGGCCCGGTCGGCCTCGTCCACCCCTGCCCCCACCGACTCCACCAGGCCTTTGTCGGTAAGGGCCCAGAAGAGGCGGCTGTTACCCTCCTCGCCCAGGATGTTGGCCAGGATGTTGGCCGCATAACGGCGCGGATCCTGGGCCGAAACCCCTGGAGCCAGCAGCACCAGATAGGTCTGAGTGGCTTTGGGATAGGGTTCCCGCATTTCGCCAACCTGGGCCTTCACCTCCGGGTAGGCCCGGCTGGCCTCCCCCCGGGGCCAGCCAGCCGTGAGCGCTTGCACCTGCTCGAGGGTTCGCTCCCAGTCCACCCGGCCCGCCAGGGTCAGCACCAGGTTGCCGGGGGTGTAGCGCCGCGCCTGGTACTCGGCCATCTGCTCACGGGTCAGGGCCGAGATTGAAGCGGTCGTACCCAGCACACTGTTGCCCAGGGGATGCCCGGCAAAATACCGCGCCCGCCCCCAATCAAAAAGCATCACATTGGGCCGGTCTTCGTACAGGGCAATCTCCTCGAGGATGACCTGCTTCTCGGTGTTGAAGTCTTCAGGGCGCAGCGCCGGGCGCATCAGGTCGGTCCAGAGCTCCAGGAGCCGGGGAGCAAACTCGGGCAGCACCGCTCCGTAGTAGACGGTATTCTCTTCGGAGGTGTAGGCGTTGTACTGGGCTCCCATCTGGTCGAACTCGAGGTTCACCCCCAGGGCATCGCGCTTGGCCGAGCCCTTGAACAGCATGTGCTCTAAAAAGTGCGACACCCCGGCTATTTCGGGGGTCTCGTCACGGCTTCCGGTCTTGCAAAAATAGCCCAGGGCCACGCTCTTGGCCTCGGGGTTGATCTCGGCAATCACGGTCAGGCCGTTCTCCAGGGTGGCCTGCTTGAACTCAACGGCAGATTGGGTCTGGGTCATATCTACTCCACAAACGCAGGTGGCTCGAAAAAATCGGCTTTCGGGCTTGGGCCACAAGCTTTCCGCTTCTCCCCCCGCTACTCGGTAACGGCCAGCTTTCTCGGCCCCAGGGTGGCTATCCAGGGGTTTCGGTAGGGGTTGGCGGCCAGGTAGCGGTTGATGCGCGGCACATCCACGGCGGCAATCTGGGCCTCGATCTCGTCCAGGGTGCGTACCCGGCCCAGCAGGTAGAGGTCGCGGGTGATGCTGCTGGCCCTCGAGCGCGACGACTCATCCTGCATCACCAGGGCGGCCCGCAAGCCAATCTTGGTGCGTTCCAGCTCGGCCTCGGAGACGCCTTGCGAAAGCCGGGCGATCTCTTCCTGCATCACCTGCAGGGTCTCGTCGGCCCGCTCCGGGGTGGTGCCGGCATAGGCGGTCAGGTAGCTATAGCCCTTGATGCCATTGGGAGCCGCATACACCGAGTAGACCAGGCCCCGCTTCTCACGCACCTCGGTAAACAGGCGGCTGCTGCTGCCCCCAGAGAGCACCTGGGCGGCCAGGCGGGCGCTGTAAAACTCGGGGTGGTCGAAGGAGATGTCGGGGTAGATGAGGCCAATCTGCGTCTGGGCGGTGTCTTGCTCGAGGTGGATGGTATGGGCGGGCCGTAGCTCAATGGCCGGATACCCCGCCCCGGCCCCCTTCCAGTCACCCAGGGCATTCTCGACGGCTTCCCTGGCCTCCTCGAAGCGTACACCCCCCACCAGGGCCAGAATCGCCCCCTGGGGGGCATAGCGATGGGCAAAGTCTTCCCGCAGGGCCTCGGCGGAAATGCTTTCCAGGTGGGCCTTCTGTCCGCTGGGATTGCGCCCGTGGGGGCTGGCAAACACCGCCCGGCGAAGGGCGGCAAACATCTTTTTGGGCGGCTGGTCTTCCAGCGAGGCCAGCTCTTGCAGGGCAATCTGGCGCACGGCTTCCAGGGCCTCGGTGGGCAGGTGGGGGCGCATCAGCACATCGGCATAGAGCGAGAGCACCGCGGGGAGTTTTTCGGCCAGAAACTGTGCGGCAAAGGTGGTGTACTCGAGGGCGCTGCTGCTGCCCCGGCGCACCCCCAGGTCGTCAAAAGCATTGGCCAGGGCCCGAGCATCCCGGCTGCCCGCCCCTTTCCAGAGCCAGCCCTCCAGCAAGCTGGCCGCTCCTTCCATGCCCTCGGGGTCGTTCACGGCGCCTACCGGCACCAGTAACTGCATGGCCACACCGGGGTTCCAGGGCTGTTCCTCCACGGCCAGCGTCAGGCCATTGGCCAAAGTTTCAACTTGCGATACCGCCATACCCACCAAGTATACGAGCCCACCCCACCCAGACCATGACATTTGAGACATTGGGCCCCCTGGGAAGCGTTACATTGCGAACCAGAATCCTCCATCAGCTTCAACCGCATCATCAGATAAGTACCTCCCGCCTATGTTTTGGCTACTGGGATGATTGAAAATCACACGGGTATTGCGCCCGGAGCATGATTTTCTAGCGCAGTCTGGATTCATCTCTAAACCTTATACAAGCGCAACTTGGCTGCCCCAAACCGCAAAGTTAGCGGTTTGGCCTGGGTACAATGTAGCTGTTATTTGACGAGGAAGCCGTGACCCGCGAAGAACTCAAAGCCCGCTTGCTCCGCCCCCTGCAGCGCGAACTCGCCGATGGCGCTCAGGATCGGGTGGTGGCGGGGGGTTTGGAAAGGCTCCTGGAGAACCTGGGCCAGCCCTTTCCCGAGGTGCGCCGGATGCTGGCCGGCTACCGACAGATGGAGCCCGAGGCCCGCAAAACCCAGCTCCAAAAGGCCATTGCGCTGCTGGGGGGAATAGGAGGGGACAGGGCACAGGGGTCAGGGGTCAGGGGTCAGGGGTTAGGGGACAGGAGCCCGTTAACAGAAAACCCCCGTTCTACCCCCCTTCACTTCGACACCCCCCTCGAGGCCCTGAACCTGGGGCCGGGCAGCAAAAAAAAGCTGGCCGAGCTGGGCCTTCGGGTGCTGCGCGACCTGCTCCACTACTACCCCCGCCGCTACGAAGACCGCCGCACCTTGCAAAGTGTGCGCGACGTGGAAGACGGCACCAAGGCTACCGTGGTGGGCAAGGTGCTGAGCCGGGAGCTGGTCAAGACCCCCAGAAAAGGACTGCAACTGGTGCAGGTGCGCTTTATGGACGGGTGGGGCTGGAAGTTTACCGGGGTCTGGTTCAACCAGCCTTGGGTGCTCAAGCAGATGTCCGAAGGGGCCAGCATCGTGCTCTCGGGACGGGTGCAAAAGCGCGGGGGCCACATCTCGCTCATGGTGGAATACTTCGAGGACGAAGGCGGCGAATCCCTCTCCACCGGGCGCATCGTGCCGGTGTATCCCGCCAAAGAGGGCATTGGACAGGCTTTCCTGCGCCGGGCGGTCTGGCGGGCTCTGGAGGCTTTCACCGCCATACCCGACCCCCTCGAGCCCTACCGGCGGGGACAGGGGGCCGCAAACCGGGCCCTGCAAACCGGCGCCCTGACCCTGGACGAAGCCCTGCGCCAGGCCCACTTCCCCGATTCGGAGGCGAAGCTCGAGCAAGCCCTCTACCGGCTCAAGTTCGACGAGTTTTTGCTGCTGGAGCTCAAGGTGATGATTCAGTCGGGCGGCTCGGCCCTGCTGGGCCGGATGTTCCGGGTAACCCCCGAGATGGTCGAGCGCTTCCGCTCCACCCTGCCCTTTCGCCTGACCCGCGCACAGGAGCGAGTGCTGAACGAGATACTCGAAGACATGCAGTCCGAGCGGCAGATGGCCCGGCTGGTGCAGGGGGATGTGGGTTCGGGCAAGACCGCCGTGGCCGCCGCCGCCCTTTATGTGGCTGCCCAGAACGGCGCCCAGGGGGCCCTGATGGCCCCCACCGAGATTCTGGCCAAGCAGCACTTCGACAACCTGACCCGCTACCTTTACCCGCTGGGGGTCTCGGTGGATCTGCTGGTGGGCTCCATGACCGGAAGCGAGAAGCGGGCCGTGCAGGAGCGGCTCCAGAGCGGCCAAACCCAGGTGGTGGTGGGCACCCATGCCCTCATCCAGGACGGGGTGGCGTTCCGCGATCTGGGCCTGGCGGTGATAGACGAGGAGCACCGCTTTGGGGTCTTGCAACGCCGCCGGCTCCTGGGCCAGCGGCCCGATGTGCTGGTGATGTCGGCCACCCCCATTCCGCGTTCGCTGGCCCTGACCCTGTACGGCGACCTCGAGGTCTCCCAGATTGACGAGCTGCCCCCAGGCCGCACCCCCATCCAGACCAAAATCCTCACCCAGAAAACCCGCACCCAGGCTTACGCCTTTGCCCGGCAGGAAATCCAGAAAGGCCACCAGGTGTTTGTGGTCACGCCCATGATTGAGGAGGGCGAGTCGGAGGCCACCGCCGAGCTGGCCGCCGCCACCCAGCTGCGGGAGGAGCTCGAGACGCTTCTGCCGGATGTACGCATAGACCTGCTCCACGGCAAGATGAAGCCCGACGAAAAGGACGCCGTGATGGAGCGCTTCAAACAGGGGGCCTTCGACCTCTTGGTCTCGACCACCGTGATTGAGGTGGGGGTGGACATCCCCCAGGCTACTCTGATGATCATCGAAAACGCCGAGCGCTTCGGGCTGGCCCAGCTTCACCAGTTGCGCGGGCGGGTGGGGCGGGGAGGGCTCGAGTCCTACTGCATCCTGATTGCGGGTGAAACCTCCAAGCGCACCATGCAGCGCCTGCGGGTCATCGAGGAATCCACCGACGGCTTCTATATTGCCGAGCAAGACCTGAAGCTGCGCGGCCCCGGCGAACTGCGGGGGGTGCGCCAGTCGGGTATGCCCGACCTGCGGCTCGGCGACCTGGCCTCCGACCAGGCCATCATCGAGGAGAGCCGGGCGCTGGCCAGGGCCATTCTGGAAGCCGACCCCTACCTGGATAACCCTGAACACGCCCTCCTGAAGCGCGAGCTTCAAGCCCGGGCCGAGGCCATTGGTTTCCGCGAGGTGATTTGATGAGCGTATTACCTGAACTGAGCCAGATTTGTGCGGTGTGATGTTCCAGCAGAACCCACCCCTCTGCACACGTAAACCCGTCCTCCAACCGAACTGCGGTAGCATAGCCCTATGACCTGGGTGTGGGTGGTGGCGCTCTTGGGGCTTCTGGTGTTGTTAGGTGCTGTGGTGTACTACTTGAGCAAACGAAACCCGCCCAGCAACCACCCAGCCTCAGATTCCCGTAATTCTCAGCCGCACAACCCTTCGGTGTTTGTGGATATGGACGACAAACCGCCCATGGAGATTGACTTCGATGCCGGCATCAAAGCCAGCCAGCGGGCCCTGTCCAAAAACCCCAGCAAAGACGAAGCCTCTTGAGGTTCTGTCAGCGCCACACTGACCCCACGCTGACCAAGCCAACCTACCCTTGAAATGTGGAAAGTTTACTGGCCGCACTGCTTTTGTTGGTAGTCGCCTTGCCCGTGGTAGCGCTGGTCTGGCGGGGGATTCTCGAGAACAGCCCGGCAGATGAAGTGCTGGACTGAGCAGGGCAGGTTTTTGCCCAACCTCTCATTCTCAATCAGCCCTTCCACGCTGCGGCGATGGCGTTCCCGACTGCCCGCCGCAACTCCAGGATGCCGGTTTCCCGGTGTCGGCTGGGGTGCACCCGGTTGGTCAGCAAAACCCAGGCATAACCCCGCTCAAAATCCATCCAGACGCCGGTTCCGGTAAAGCCCGTGTGGCCCAGGGTCTGGCGGCTACACAGGCTGCCGCCGCTGTAGGGGGGGTATGGAATCAGCCAGCCCAGGGCTCGCTCGGCGTGCTGGGGGCGACGCATCTCCGCCAGGGCTGCCGGGGAAAGCACCTCGCCCTTCATCAGGCGGTGGACATAGGCCAGAATCCCCCGCAGGCTACCGAAAAGCCCTGCGTGTCCGGTGGCACCCCCCAGGGCAAAGCAGTTCTCGTCGTGTACTTCGCCTTGCAAGATGCGCCCACGCCAGGGGTCTTGCTCGGTTGCGGCGCAGTCGTCGGGGTGGGTGGGATTGAAGCAAAACCCCTCTGGAAGCGCGAAACGGGTCAGGTTCTGGCCTCGGACGCGCTCGAGCACCAGCCCCAGCAAGATGTAGCCGATGTCCGAGTAGAGGTGGGCACCCACCGGCCCCACCTCCCAGCGGTGTTGCAAAACCCGGTGTTTGAGGGTATGGGCCTCGCCGCCCCAGGTATAGATGGCCTCCCAGGCTGGCAGGCCCGAGACGTGGGTGAGCAGTTGGCGCAGGGTGCGACGGGGCAACTCCGAGCCTTGCATCCAGGCCATCTCGGGCAGAAAGCGCGAAAGCGGGTCGTCCAGGTCGGCCAATCCCTCCTCCACCAGGCGGAGTATCTGGGGCACAGTAAAGAGCACCTTGGTCAGGCTGGCCAGGTCGAACAGCGTGTCGGGGTCTACCGCACCCGGTTTGTGCAGATGCTTCACACCCGCGCAAAACATCTCCGTGGAACCGTCCAGATGCACCACCCCCAGCGCGGCCCCTGGAATCCGGCCCGATTCCACGGCATCTCTGGCAATTTGTGCGGCTTGCTCGAGCATGACCCATTCAGTCTATACCGCAATCCTGCCCGCCCAAACCATTGTCCCGTGGGCTTTGCCGTATGCTAAAAAGGTGACGCTCAGCAACACCTGGCCCCGCCACGGGAAAGTCACCCTCAAGCCCTTCACCGAAACCCTCACCGAAACGGAGTGGCGGCGGTTTTACGAGTGCTTCCGCGACCCCGAAATTGCCGAGTGGAACGGCAGCCGTCCGCTCAAAATGCCCCTCTGGCTCTTCAAGCGGGTGGTGATGGGCGAGGTCAGCCGGGGCGACCGCATGGGGTTTGGCATTCTGGACGAAAAGGGCGAGTGGCTGGGCACGGTGGAGCTCTACGAAATGACCCGCACCGAGGCCACCCTGGGTATTCTGATCGGGGCCAAAAACCGCTGGGGGCAGGGCTACGGCACCGACGCGGTCAAGGCGGTGCTGGAATACGCCTTCTGCACCCTGCGGCTGCAAAAGGTCAAGCTGCGCACCTACAAGCACAACCTGCGCGCCCAACGGGCCTTCGAGAAAGCGGGTTTTCGGCACGTGCCCACCCCGCCAGCACCCACCCCTCGCTTCAACTTTGGGCTGGCCCCCAAATCCGAGTTTGTGCCGATGGAAATAACCCGGGAAGATTGGGAGTGTTTTTGAGGCTTTGTACCCCTATCCCAAACCTATTACCAACTCTGCGCGTGAGCGGCGCTAAACGCGCCCCTCACTTGCCGCGCCAGGGGGCGCGTACGAGGGACTTGTATATCGCTTTTGTGTCACTTCTGGGCAGATTTGGTATATCCCCTGGGGCGCAACCATAGCGCCCCCCTGGGCGCCAGGGTCAGGCCGGGTCTGGGCTGGGGGTCACCCTGGAGGGGCTCGAGCGGCCCCAATAGCGAAAGGGCGATCTCCAACACCATCTGGGCGAAGTGCATCCCCAGGCAGGTGCGCTCCCCCCCGCCAAAGGGTAGGTAGCCCCAGGCCGGAATGCGCCCCTGGAAGCGCGACGGGTCGAAGACCAGGGGCCTTTCCCACAGGTCGGGGTGGCGGTGGGTCAGGTAGGGGCTGTAGAGAACCAGGGCACCTCTGGGGATGAAGTACCCCTCGAACTTTAGCCCCCTCACCACCCTGCGGCTCCCGATAAAACCGGGCGGGTACAGGCGCAGGGTCTCCTTGACGAGCAGGGCATGGCCTGCCGGGTGGTGCCAGTCGGGATAATGCGCGGCGTGCCAGAGCGCCCAGACCAGGGTGTGGGCGGTGGTATCGTAGCCTGCTGCCAGCCCGATCAGCACTTCGTCGGCGGGCAGATGGCCCGCCAGGCCATACCCGGCAGCCTGCATCTCCCCTACCCGCCGCCGAACCCGCGCAAACAGCAGCGGGCGCGGCAGCAGGGGGGCCGGAAAGGGCTTTTTGAGGGGGGCCAGAAACCGGGCCAGCTCCCCTTGGGGAAACCGGCCTTCAAAGTAGGCCACGTTCAGGCTGGTCTGCGCAACCTGGGAGGCCCAGGCGTTGGCCTCAAACTCGCCCCTGGGTTGTATTTCTTCCAGGGCGGCCCGAATTCGCCCTTCCAGGCCCACCAGCGCTTTGGCGTGAAAATAGGGGTTCAGCTCCTGGCGCCGGGGCTTGTGCGCCGGGGCGTCGGTGGTGATGATGCCGCCGTTCAGGTAGGGGGTCAGGCTGGAAAAACTGCCTTTGGAGCGGAAGGTTTCCAGGTCGGTGAGCAACCTTTTATTCCATTCGGGGCTATAGCCCACCACGGCCTTGCGGCCCAGGCCCAAACCGAAAACCGGCCCCAGGGCCGCCCCTTCCTCTAGCAGCGCCAGCGGCTCACCGGCCCAGCGCGGCAGATGGGCCAGAGGACCCCAGGGATAGCCTCTGGGCTGCGGCAGGGGCCGCCCCACAGCCACCCCCTCGAGCCTCAAGCGAACCCTCCCCTCTGCCCCGAGGCTCTGCTCAAAAGCCAACCCGCCCCGTTCCAACCCGAGAGCATGGAGAGCGGCACCCCTCCTCCCGGGTGTACGGTGCCGCCCACCTGCACCAGATTCCGCAGACCCGCCACCGCCCAGCCGGGGCGCAGCGCCCCCAGCAACCCGTGCGGAGCCCGCCCGTACAACGCACCCCGGTAGGCCGTGCGACTGTAGTCCACCGGGCTCAGCGCCCGCCACGCTCGAATGGGAAGGGGGTGTAGCCGGGCTAGCTTCTGGAGCAAGTGCTCGGCGTAAGCCTGGCTTTCAGGCGGGCTCGAGGTGCCTGGCGGCAAAGGGGGCGCATTGACCAGCATGAAGGCGGTGTCGCCGTCGGTGTGCAGGTAGAGGGTGGGATCCTGGGGCCAGCGCCCGGCGGCAATCTGGTTCCACTCGGCGTGGTAGTCCGCCGAAAAATAGATGAAATGACCCAGCGGCACGGCCTCGGAGAGCTTCATCAGCACGGCAAACCCCGAGACCCCCAGGGCCTCCTGGGGTACCGGCAGGCCGAGCCACCCCAGGGTGAAGTGCCGATCCGCCGCCGATACATACAGGTCGGCGCTGTGCCAGCCCTGATCGGTTTGCAGGGCCCCCACCCGCCCCGGCAGGTGTTGCATCTGGAGCAGCTTGTGCCCGAACAAAAACTCGACCCCCTGGGCCCGGGCCAGTGCGTAGAGTTGCTGGGCCAGCGCCCGCATCCCGCCCGGCAGGTGAAACACCCCCAGCCCCAGCTCCACCCAGGCGATGTTGTGCAGCACCGCCGGGGCCCGGTAGGGGTTGGCGCCCAGGTAGGTGGCAAAGCGCAGGAAAAAAGGGGTCAGGTAGGGGCCCGACTGCACCAGGGCCGAGAGGGGTTGCAGGGGGTGGGCCTTCACACCCTCGCGCAAGCCGTACTGCAGGAGTCGGAAAACCTGTGGGGGCGGGCCAAAAATGAAGGTCTCCCGGGCCCCTTCGTACATCGTACGGGCCTGGTCCAGCAAGCGCCGGTAATCGCGGGCTTCCTGGGCCGAAAGCTGGGCCAGGGTGGCCCCTAGCTCGAGCTCAGGGGCAAAGACCCGGCCATCGGGCCAGGCATAGCGGGTGAGGGGGGAAACAGGTTTGAGCCCGGGTAACTCGTGCCCAAAGGCACCCAGAATCTGGCGGGGAATTTCGGGCAGCGTAAGCACCGTGGGGCCGGTGGGCACGCCCTCCCAGCCGATGGCCTTGCCGCCCGGCTGGTCAAACTGCTCCAGCACCGTTACTTCCAGCCCGGCCCTACGGAGCCGCAAGGCTGCGGCCAGCCCGGCAAAACCCGCCCCCACCACCATGGCCTTCATCGGGTATATTCTCGCCCTTTCCAGGTGTATCTTTTTTGCCCAGAGCGCAAATAGATGGGCGTGCTGAAAAGCGGAGCCAGCGGTACCAGCACCCACTCCCACCCTTCGCGCCCAGTCTTGAGGCCCAGCAACAAGCGCTCCAGGAGCCCCAGACCACCCACCCAGAGCCACCCCGGCTCGAGCAGGGCCAGCGGCCAGCACAGCGTGTAGGCCGTCAGGTGGCCCAGGTACGAGAGGGCCAGCAACACCCGGCTCTTCCCGTGGAACTCGATCAGGTTCTTGCCCAGCCCCTCGATAATTTCTGCGAAGCTCCGGTACATCCGCACCGCGACCAGCCCGCCCCCCAGGGCTACTGCCAGGCGTTCGCCGGCAGCCTTGGTCTTCTGGGCCAGGCGTACGTCCTCGAGCACCTCCCCCCGCACCGCCGCATGGCCCCCCGCAGACAGGTAGGCCTGTCGCGTAAAGGCCATCACCTGCCCGTTGGCCGCCGCCGCCGAAGGGAAGGGCGTAGCGATGAGCGGATAAGGCAGGTAGCACAGCAGCACATCGTCAATCAGGGGCAAAAGTACCCGCTCGGCCAGGCTGGGGGTAATCTGGCGAGGGTAGACCGAGACCAGCCCGGCGCGCTCCCGCTCCATCCGGGCCAGCACCGCCCGCACCCCGTGCTTGCGCCAGTACACGTCGGCATCGCTGAAGAGCAGTACCTCCCCCTGGGCGGCCTGGGCCAGTTGAAAGCAGGCCCAGGTCTTGCCCATCCAGCCCTCGGGTTTGGGCAGGCCCGGCAAGAGGCGCACCCGGGCGTCCTGGCGGCTGAACGCTTCGACCACCTGGGCCGTGCCATCGGTGGAGTGGTCGTCCAGCACCAGAATCTCCTGCACCCCTTGCAGGAGCATCCCCGGCAGGGTCTCGCGCAAGTTGTGGGCCTCGTTGCGGGCGGGCACCAGGAGCGAGACCGTGGGGCGTGGGCCCCGCAACTTTTCCCGCCGCAACACCGGAAAAAACCCCAGGTTGAGGAGGAGAATGCCGAGCTTCAGGCCCAGCCAGGCCAGGACTGTGTAGAGGACGTAATCGAGGAGAGCGGGCATAGGGGTCAGGGGTCGAGGGGTCAACTAGCGGTCAACCATCGGCCTTGTTTGAGCTTTCGGCTTTCAGCGTCCTCCCGTCAGTTTACCCAGCGCCGCCCCCCAGCCCGCCATGCGCTCGTGGGTGCTCTGGCGCCCGGCGATACGTCGCTCGAAGCCGGGCAGGGGTTCCTCGGCGGGGGCGGTGCGAATCTGGTGGTCCAGCTCGGTGAGCATCTGTTCTAGCTGCAGACGCAGCCGGTTCAGGTCGGGCCCCAGGGGTTCGCCGAACACCAGGTAAGCCTCGGCAAACTCGTGCCCGCGCAGGGCAACCCTCGAGGCCACCGGCACCACCGGCACCCCTGCCCTCTCGGCAAACCAGACCACCCCTTTGTTCAGCTCACCCAGCGCCCCCGGAGGCCGCAGCTCACCTTCCGGAAAAACGATCAGTACCTCGCCGTGCGCCAGGGCCCGCAGGCCCTCACGGGGCCTGGCCGCCGAGACCGTGTCGAGGTGGCGAAAAAAAGCGAACTCGCGCAGGCGACGCTCCCCCACCACAATTTTGAAAGGCCGTCGGGCGTTCCAGAACAAAACCGGCAGCAGATAGCTATCCCACCAGGAATGGTGGTTGCTCGCCAGCACAAAAGCCCCCTCCGGCAGCGCACCTCGCACCCATACCCCCCGCAACCCCCGCCGCACCGAACGCCCAAACAGCACCCGGAAGAAGGCGGCCAGCAATCGTTCCCAGGGTCGCATAACGGTTACACCCTACCAGGGCCAACCGCCGAAGGTCGAGGGGGTAGTGCAGCGAGAGAGGCTCTTATCATTTGCATGGACATCGTTTTTGCAACCCCTCACCCGTCGACACCGGGTTACCGTTAGAGACGTTTTATTCGGCAAAATCAGTACCAAACTGGCCGGTGTCGCCACCCTCTCCCGCAAGGGGAGAGGGTAAGGGGAAAACGATATAAGGCTTGTGCGGCGAGAGCGGTCGTAGGCCTCGAGCCGAGTGGCTTTCGGCCTTCAGCTTCAGGTACTGCAAGGGTGAGCACGGCCCGTTTCGCTTCCTTCATTGCGCCGGCTATCGGCTATCGGCTATCCGCCCGAATCTCTCCCCCGCCCATCCGCGCAGATATTCACTCCAGGCCAGCAGATTCATGGCCAGGCCACACACCAAAGCCGCCGGCCACAGGCCAAACAGGGCCAGCCCTACCGGAATAAACAGGGCCTCGAGGCGGTACGCCCAGCCAAAAGACCGGTTCCGGTGCAACCCGGGCCCCAGCCGACCATACATCCAGGAAATCACAAAACCCACCGCAAACCAGGCCAGGTAGTTCTGCAAAGGTGCGCCGTACCAGAGGGGGTGGGGATCCTGCCAAGTCCAGTAGCCCTTGGCAGGCATCAGGGCTTCCAGGCCCAGATCCCAGGCCACCACCAGAAGCCCGGTCAGCCAGGGCCGCCCCCCGGCCAGCCCATGCGCCGAGAGCACCAGGGAAAACCAGCCCAGCGGCACGATGAGGGGCACGCCCAGCACGGTGGGCGGCGGGGCCCCCTGGTAGGTGTAGAGCCCAAAGGGCAGGCCGGTTTTGCTGCCCAAAAGCTCCACCCCCAAGCCCAGGGCAAAGGCCAGGCCAAACAGCAGGCCAATCCGGGCCCCTATCTGCGTGAAGCCCCACCACAGCGCGGCCAGACTGATGAGCGACATCTGCACCAGGCTAATCAGGGCAAAGCCCTCGAGCCACAGCGGCACCGGAATCCGCACCAGCACCGCCAGGGCCAGGAGCACCATCCAGGGCTTCAGGTGGGTTTGCAGCCACCGGAGCCGTGCCAGGGCCTCGGGCTGCCGCAAAAGCCAGAGCGCCTGCGCCGCCACGGTTGCCGATAGCAGCGCCCAGACCCCCAGCTCGACCCGGCCCCCCGCCAACCAGGAGAGCCCCCCGCCCATCAGCAAAGCCCCCCCCGCTACCACGGCCAGCGTTCGGCGGAGAGCCCAGAGCAGGTCGCCACCCCAGACCGCCAGCACCGCCAGCCCACAGCCCCACACCGCCAGGGCCGCGCCCAATAGCCCATTCCAGCCCAGCACCAGCAGCACCGCACCCAGGAGGGCCAGGCCCATGCCGCCCAGGCCCCCCAGCCAGCGCAGCCAGGCCGGGCCGGCTATAGAACCCTGTGGCCGCAGCCAGGCCAGGCCGCCCCAGGCCAGCAAAAGCATCCCCAGCGTAAGCAACAAAATGTCCACCGCTACCCTCGCCTGGGGGCCACCCGGCCCGGCTCCCGCCTGCCTAGGCGCCGCCCGATGACCTCGAGCGTCGCCTCCACAAAGGCCGGTATGTCCACACTGGCCATAATTTGCAAATCCTGGAGAAGGCCAGTCTCTTCGTCCAAAAAGCGCAGCACCCGCTCGGGGGGGTTTTTGCGGAAGAGGTCGCTAAAAACCTGCTTGCCGGGGCTGCGCTCTTTTTCCAGGACGTTCAAAAGCACGCTGTCCATGAAGGCGTGTCGGTTGAAGGCGGGCTCCGGGTAAAAGGGCTGCCCGGTCTGGCGGAGCGCTTGGGCAATGCGGCGCGACTCCTTCAGAATGCGCCGGAAGGTGTAGCCGGTCGAGGCTTTGGTGCGGCCCCCGGCCATGCCGATATTGATTATGTGGGCGCTTTGTCGGCGGGGAAAGGGGGCATCGGTCATGGGGATGATGCCAAACTCGCTCTCGAGGATTTCGTAGCTTCCCAGGCCCAGAATACCCTCGAGGTACTCGCGCAGGCCCGCATCGTAGGCTTCCGGGGCCAGCAGCTCGGGCGAGAACAGGGTGTACTCCACCAGCGCGGTCTGGGCATCGAAGGGCAGGACATACGCAAACCGCACCGCCCCCTGCTGCGCCACCCGGAAGTCCATAAAGGTGGCCGCCTCTGTATCGAACACTGTCCCGGGGGTCTTGACCACCCAGCCCTTGAAGTGCTGGAGCAGGTAGTGATAGCGGGGGTTCCGGGGGGGCGGTTGGTACAGGCTGCTGAAGGCCCACCGGCCCCGGAAGGTCTGCCCCTCGAGCCCCACCTCTACCCCTCCCTCCCGTTCCACGATGTGCGAGATTTCGCCGTATCGAACGGTAATGTTGGGTTGCTCCGCAACCCACCGGTTCATGAACGCGTAAAAGTCCAGCCC
The DNA here is from genome assembly GCF_017497985.1 of Meiothermus sp. CFH 77666. Lineage (NCBI taxonomy): Bacteria > Thermotogati > Deinococcota > Deinococci > Thermales > Thermaceae > Meiothermus > Meiothermus sp. CFH 77666. Next base: position 85,134 of record NZ_JAGDFV010000004.1, on the reverse strand, counting down.
CCGGATCATCTTGTAGGCGTAGGGGGCAATCTCCAGTCGCCTGGAAATCCCTTCACCGTGAAACCAGATTTGGTTCCACTTGCGAAACACCACGCGCTCGAAGGGGCCCTCCCCCACTTCCCAGAAGCACCAGGTGCGGTCGTTGGCGGTCTTGGGCGCCCGGTCGAGCAACAAAATACGCTGTTCATGCAAGCCGGCCTCTATCAGGTGGTAGGCCAGGCTCAGGCCCGCCGCGCCCGCTCCGGCAATGATGTAGTCGTAAAGCTCGCTCACCTTGTACCAGGCTACGCCCCCACAGCAGGCCCGGACTAGCCGAGATTACAAAGCCGGACAATGCCCCTGCACAAACTCTGGTTGCAACCCCTCCTTGCACCGAAGCCTGGCAATGCAACGTCGTTTTTCTCAACATGGTTTTGTACATAAAGGTGTACACTAGATTTGTGATCAAGATTCAAAATCCCCAGGAAGATATCGTCCCCTTGACCGATTTTCGCAACAACCTGGCCAAAATTATGCAGCGCATCCGCGAGCGCAAAAGCCCGGTGCTGCTAACCCAGAGCGGACGGGCTGCTGCGGTAATCATGAGCATCGAGGCATATCAGGAACTGATCAGCAACTACGAGGCGGCTCGGCAGGCAGTGGACAGCTTGATGGAGCTGGCGCAGGGTGAACACCCAGCCTTTGAGGGAGTCCGGCCCCGTGCGAAGCGTTGAGTGGGCCACCGGGGCGGAAGAACAACGTGACTCTCTTCGTCTCGAGCTGAGCCCAAAGCGCCTCGAGCGCTTCGAGGCCGCGCTGAATCGAACCCTCGAGCATATCCAGATGTTTGAGGAATCGGCCCCCATCGCCCCCATCAGCAGATCTGGACGCAGCGATGTTCGTCAAGCGGTCTTCGGCGAAGGCTACCGCCTGATTTACATCATTCTGCCGGAGCATCTGCTGATTTTGAGCCTGCTGCCACCGGGTTCCAACCAGGCCCTGGATTGAAGGGTCTCTTTAGACCCGCTTCCGGCTCAAATCCCTGAGCAGCACGCGGGCTGCGTTGCGCCCGCTAGCCCCCATAATGCCCCCGCCCGGATGGGTGCTGGCCCCGGTCAGGTAGAGCCCCTTCACGCCGGGGAAGCGGTACTCGTGGGCCCCCAGCCAGGGGCGGAACATGAACATCTGGTCGGGGGTCATCTCCAGGTGCATCACGTTGCCGCTGGGCATGGCAAACTCGTTTTCCAGCCAGAGCGGCGTCTGGATCAGCTCGGCCACAATCTTGCGGCGGATCTCGGGGTCGAAGCGCTCAAAGCTCCGGATTACCCCTTCGCGGGCCTCCTGGGCCCGGGTTTCCCAGCTTCCCGAGGCCAGCCGGTAGGGGTAGTACTGGGCCCACAGCCAGAGCGTCTCGCCCCCTGGTGGGGCCAGGGTGGGGTCCACCGCGCTAAAGCTCATGGCAATCAGGGGCGGGTCGCGGGTGGGCTCGCCCGAAAGGTAGTCGCCGTAGGCCCGGTTCAGTTGCAGCTCATCGGTGATGAAAAGCCCCAGGCCAATGCGCGATTCATCGCCGGGGTGGGTCTGGTAGCGCAGTTTCTCAGAGAGGCCCAGCCGCAGAATCAGGCCGAAGCCGTTGCCCACCCGCAGGCCCCTGGCCACCTCGGGGGTTCGGTCGGGGGGCAGCAGACCCAGGGTTTTCTGGATATGCGCCCCGGCCACCACTGCCCGGGCGCTCACGCTCTGGCCATCCTGCAAGCGGATACCCACGGCTTTTGAACCCTCGAGCACTATCTGCGTGACCGGGCTCTCCAGGTGTACCCGCCCCCCTTTGGCCTCGAGGGCCCGCACCAGCGCCTGCGACAGCCCCCCCGAGCCCCCTCGGGGCCGGGCCACCCCGCCCACATGATAAAGCGGGTGCCAGAGCAAAAACGGCGACGAGAGCGGGTCGGAAGGGGGCGGGCCGGACTGCGCCGCCATCCAGACCAGGGGGGCCCGCACCCGCTCCTCGCTGAAGTACTCCCGCGCCACGTCGCCATAGGGGCGCAGAATCTGCGGCAGCCGCTTCTGCCAGTCGCGCCCAAAGCCCGCCCCCCAGATCATCTTCTGCCCCAGGTTGAGGGGGCTGGGCGAAGCCAGGAACGCCTCTTTGACAGCCTGGCCAAAGGGCATCCAGTCGCGCATGAAGCGGCGGTAGGCCGCCCCCTGGCCGGGGTAGCGCTCGTCCAGCTCTGCCGCCGTGCGCTCGGGGTCGCGCCAGACAAACCAGCTCTCTTTGGCGTCGGAGGCGTGAAAGAGGGGGTCGAGCTCGAGGTACTCCAGCCCGTGCTGGTACAACTCCAGTTCGTCCGGGATGGGGGTCAGGCGAATCAAAATATGCGCACTGCCCCCCAGGTCGAAGCGGAAGCCCTCGTGGTCTATGGTCGAGACCGCCCCGCCCGGCACCTTGCGCCGCTCAAACACCCCCACCCGGTACCCTGCCTGGGCCAGGTAGGCCGCCGTCACCAGCGCGTTGTGCCCCGCGCCCACAACTACCACGTCAAAATCCGGCATACCGGCAGCATCATACGCCAGTGGTCGGCGGGGCCGTCTGTTGGCAACCGCTAATTCCCTGGCTTTTCATCCCACGATCAAGCCCTACGCGCCCCGCAGCCAGATGGCCTTGGGCAGGAGCATCACCCGCTCGTAGGTGGAAAGCGAGGCCCGCCTCGAGAGGTTGTCCCAGCCCATCAGCTCGAGCTTGTCCAGAATGCCCTGGTATTGCAGGGCGGCCAGGGCAATGGCCCCGCGCCCGGTCTGGAGGTATTTGAGGCCCCCCAGGCCCTCGCGGTAGAGCCGGCGGGCCTCGGCAGCCAGTTCGCGCATCAAGGCCACGTAGCGCGGGCTGATACAGCCCTGGCGCAGGTCTTCGATGGACACCTCGTGCTTGTGCATCAGCTCGGCGGGCAGATACACCCGCCCCAGCGCCAGGTCTTCGCCCACGTCACGCAAGCAGTTGGTAAGCTGCATGGCCTGGCCCAGCTTGATGGCCGCCCCGCGGCCTGCTTCCCCTGCGCCGCCAATGGGCGCGATCATCAAACCCACCGTGCCGGCCACCCGGTAGCAGTAGGCGTATAGCTCGTCCAGGGTTTCCAGGCGCACCGGGTTTAGGTCGGCCAGAAAGCCCTCTTTCATGTCGGCAAAGGCTTGATGGGGAATCTCCCAGCGCTCCAGGGCCCAGGCCAGGGCCACTTCCCAGTCTTCTCTGGGCATCCCGGCGTAGGCCCGTTCGATGCCGGCCCACCATTCGTTCAAATCGGCCAGCGGGTTGGTCGACTCATCCACGGCGTCGTCCCCAATGCGGCAAGCCGCATACACGGCCCAGGCGCCCTTGCGGGCCTCGCCCTTGAACAGCAAGCTACCGTAATAAAACGTGGCCGAGTGGCGACGGATAATTTCCGATACCGCTTGCCAGTTGGGTTCCATGCTGGTCTCCTGTCTCTCCCGTATGGGCCTACTATGCGTCTACTGACGGGTTGGGACTTTTGTCCCTGTCACAAATCCTACCGACCCCTCTCGCCAACCTTCCACCCTGAAACCCTTTGCGCGAAGCACTGTTAGTAAATCAACCAGGTCTGGAAAACGCAACCCGCTCCACTCTAACAACCGCTGAACAAAGCTTCCAGAACGATGGCTAAACATAATCCAGAGCCGCCCGCCCGGCTTAAGCACCCTGTACATCTCGTCCACCACCGACTGGGGATGGGGGAATTCGTTCCAACTGCCCCCCACCACCACCCCATCCACCGAGACATCGGGCAAGGGAATGGCCTCGGCACGGGCCAGCAAGGGTACGAAACCGGCATCTCCCCCGGCCTTCTGGAGCGCCACTTTGAGCATGGTTGGCGACAGGTCGAGGGCGTAAGCCCTGGCCGCCCCAGCCTCGAGCAAAGCCCTTGCATACAGGCCCGTAGAAGTGCCCAGATCCAAAAAGGTCAGGCCGGCCACGGGTTGAACCGCTCTGACCATCAGGCCTAGCTCCTCCTCGAGGGGAAAGGGTCTTCCGGCCAGCAGCGAGAGAGCTCGCTTGCGCCAGATCTCATAGCCGTAGGCCGTAATGGGCCAGAGGTTGGTTCGAGCGGCCAGTGTAAGGGGCAGGGGCTTTCTTTGATCAGGGATAGGTTTGTTCATGTTGAGTACGTCTTTCGGAGGCATTCCTAAACTTGTACATATTTTGCACAGTATTGGGTATATCCTTGACAAAACTTAGACAGTAGTGTAGCTTATTTTGTAACAAAGGGATTTACTTATGCGCAACGATCTAGGGGTTTACACCATCGCCGAAGTGGAGGAACGCACCAATCTGTCTTCTGCGCTCCTCCGCCAGTGGGAGCGGCGCTATGGTTTTCCCCGGCCCGAGCGCTCGCCGGGTGGACACAGGTTGTACAGCGAGACCGACCTCGAGGCCCTGCGACAGATCAAGCAATGGATTGCCGAGGGGGTAGCCCCCGCCCAGGCGGTCAGGCGCTACCTCGAGGGCCTGACCCAGGAAGGGCCCCGCCCCCCCGAAACCCTCTCGCTTGAGCTCGAGGAAGCCCTGCTTCACGCCGATACCGAAGCCGCCGAACGGATTCTATCGGAGGCTTACAAGCTCCACCCCATGGAGACCGTCATCATGGACGTCATCTCACCCTGCCTGCGCCGCATTGGGGATGGCTGGCACATCGGCCGGGTCAGCACCGCCCAGGAGCACTTTGCCAGCACCTACCTGCGCGGCTCCTTGCAGGGCCTGCTCAATCTGATGGGCGGTTCGCTGGGGCCCACCCTGGTGGTCTCGACCCTGCCGGGGGAGCAGCACGAGATCGGGAGCCTGATTACCGCATTGTTCCTGCGCCGAGCCGGCTACACCGTGCACTACCTGGGCCCCAATACCCCCCTGGCCGACCTCAAATCCTTCGCCGAGCGCACCGGGGCCAAAGCCATTGTGCTTTCTGCGGCCCAGCCGGTTTCCCTCGAGTCGCTTCCCCATCAGGCCCTCCGCCACCTGGCCCCACTGGTTGTGGTGGGCGGGCGCGCCGCCGCCAACGACCCCCGTTCGGTGGAACGGCTGGGTGCACGCTACATGGGCAACGACCCCCGGGAGCTGGCCGAGCTGCTCTCGGCAGCCCTGAAGGAGGCAGGCTTGTGGTAGGGCTGGGCTTTTCCAGGGGGGCGCTCCCTGTGGGGCAAAATCGTCGTCTTTCTGCCATGCTGCAATCTCGCAAGTCCTGTTCAAGGAGGCTTTATGAAAAAGGTGCGTAGAAAAGAAGTGATCTATCGGGCTGGCGACCGTGCGGAGGTGCTTTATCACCTCGAGCGCGGCCTGGTGCGCATCATCGAGATTCTGCCCGATGGACGCCAGCTCACCCTGCGTCACGTGCTGCCGGGTGATTACTTCGGGGAAGAAGCCCTTTCGGAGCGGCAGTACCGGTACACTGCCGAAGCCCTGACCGAGGCGGCTGCTTTTGCCGTGGATCCCAAAACCCTCTCCAACGACGACCTGCGGGCCCTGGCCGGAAGCCTGGCCAGCCAGATGGTACAGGTACAGGCCTACGAGACCCACCTTCAGTGGGGCGAACTGCGCAGCCGCATCTGCCGCTACCTGCTCTACCTGGCCGCCACCGCCGCCAAGGGCCAGGACGAACGCGGGGTTTACGTTACTGCCAGCCACGAAGAAATCGCCGACGCCACCGCTTCCACCCGTGAGTCGGTCAGCAAGCTGCTCTCCGACCTGCGCCACGAGGGCATCCTGGACACCGGCTATCGCAAAATTTACCTGGTAGACCGCAAGACCCTGGAGCTCGAGGCCGAAAGCCGGATGCTACAAGCCGTTTAGAGGGTTTATGAAGGTACTCATCGTCGGCGGCAGCGGCTATGTGGGCACCCACCTGGCGCGGCACCTGCTGGAGCAGGGCCACCAGGTTACGGTGGCCTCGAGGCGGGGCGAAGGCCCGCTTGCAGGGGTGCGCTACGTGATGGCCGATGCCGCCAAAGACGAGGGTCTGCTCGAGGCGGCCCAGGGCCAGGAAGCCCTGATCTACCTGGTGGGCATCATCCGCGAACGGGGCGACCAGACCTTCCGTCAGGCTCACGTGGAAGGGGTGCGCCACAGTTTGGCAGCAGCCAGGGCCGCGGGTATTCGACGTTTTGTACACATGTCGGCGCTGGGCACCGCCCGGGGTACCGGCAGCCGCTACTACGAGACCAAGGCCGAAGGTGAGGAGCTGGTACAGGCCTCCGGACTGGACTGGACCATTCTGCGCCCCAGCCTGATTTTCGGCCAGGGCGACGAGTTCTTTGGGGGCATTTTGAAAGGGCTGGTCACCGCCCCCATTCCCTTCATCCCCCAAATTGGCGATGGCAGCTTTGTGTTCCGCCCCATCTGGGTGGGCGATGTGGCCCTGGCTTTTGAACAGGCCCTGAGCCGCCCCCACACCCTTCACCGCAGTTACAACCTGGTGGGGCCCAAAGAGTACACCTTCCGCGAATTACTGCTGCTGGTGCGCGATACCCTGGGCTCTCGAAAACCCCTGCTGCCCATCCCGCTGGCGCTGATGGATCGGGTGGTTCCGCTCCTCTCTCCCCTGCCCATGAGCCCCATCACCCTGGATCAGTACCGGCAGCTCAAAATGGGCAATACCGCCGACCCCGCCCACATGCGCGGCGCTTTTTCCTTAGTGGAACGCTCCCTGGAAGTGGAGTTACCTGGAATCCTTACAACTAAACGGTTGGTTAGTGCTTAGTCTGGAATACTGTTGAAAAACACCCGCCGGCCTACCCTGAGAGCGTGATTGAGTCTGCTCGGCCTTATGTGTTGAAGATGAACACGCCCTCTGACCCCCTCAAGCGCTTCGAGGAAGCGATTCCGCACAGCCGCGAAGGCTTGCTCAAGCTATGGACGATGCTGGCTCCTAAGGTTCGCGCTGCCGATCCGGGGCGCTATTTTGCCGTACAGGAAGCCCTCGAGCAGGATATTCCCTTCCCGGTGCTGGTGCTGTATGTGTTCCGCGAATGCCGCCGGGCCCTAGAAGACAACCGCGCCCAGGAACGCGCTGCTGAGTAGAGCGTTACATCCAGCCTCCAAAGGGCTACAGAACACTGACCGTCTAGACGGGCGGCCATGTTTGTGAAGAGCACACATTTTCGATGCAAACTATCCGAGCACGCGGGCCAAACTGTGAGCCTGCGGCTGTTCCCTTTCCCCCAGCCCCGATACCCTGACCCCTGCAATGCCCGAACTCCCCGAAGTCGAGACCACCCGGCGTATCCTCGAGCCCTACCTGCTGGGCCAACGCATCCAAAAACTGCTGCACAACGACCCCGCCCGCTACCGCCGTACCGAACTGGCCGAAGGGCGTAAGGTGCTGGGCACCTCGCGCCGGGGCAAGTACCTGATATTACATCTGGACAAGCAGCTGGAAGCCATCGTGCACCTGGGCATGACCGGAGGCTTTCGCTTTGAGCCGAACCGGCACACCAGGCTCACCTTGCACTTGCCCAAACAGACCCTCTACTACACCGACCCCCGCCGCTTCGGGAAATGGTGGGTGGTGGAAGCAGGCGACTACCACGAGATTGACCTGCTCAACCGCATGGGGCCCGAACCGCTCTCGCAAGATTTCACCCTGGCCGGGTTCAGACAATCGCTCCTGCAAACCACTCGAAAAATCAAGGAAGTGCTGCTCTCGCAGGAAGCGGTGGCGGGGGTGGGCAACATCTACGCCGATGAGTCGCTGTGGATGAGCAAAATCCACCCCGAGCGCCCCGCCCGTTCGCTCACAACTGCCGAGGTTCGAAAACTCTTCGAGGCCGTCCGCGAGGTGATGGCGAAAGCGGTGGAGGCCGGGGGCTCGACCCTCTCAGACCAGAGCTATCAGCAGCCCGGCGGCGAACCTGGCTACTTCCAGTTCCACCACAACGCCTACGACCGCACCGGCCAGCCCTGTAAGCGCCCGGGCTGCAAAGGCACCATCGTCAAAAGGGTGGTAGGCGGGCGGGGAACGCACTTCTGCTCGAGGTGTCAGCGTCTTCAAGCGGCAGGTCGCGTAACAACTATCCAGCAGAAGCACCCGGATCCCTAGCGCCTGGGCTCCCCGGAGGCCAGAGGCAACTGCCCGCGCTCGGCCAGGGTGTGGGTCACAATCCAGGCTTCAGCCTCCTCGGGGGTTCTGACCCTGTACACTTCCTCGCCGGTGCGCTTGTCCAGGATGCCATAGGCCTTGCTGCCCTTGAGAGGCCTGTACTCGAAGGGGGCCGATTGGAGGAATGTTTCAAGGTCTACCCCATCGCCTAGCATCTGGCGAAACCACGCCTGCTGGGCTTTCTCGATGCGGCGATAGCCCCAGTAGTTAACCAGGCCAAACAGGGCAATGAGCGCGAAGAGCGCCAAAAAAACCACAACCCAGCTCATGACTTAAGCATAAACCCGGTGCAGTAATGTCAAATTTCGTCAAGCCACAGCCCGGGCTCACGGTTGGTATAACTCGAGCGCCATACCCAGGGTTTCAATCACCTGTTGGCGAAACTCGTGCGGTTCCAGTGCTTCCACCGCCGCCCCAGCCCCCAAGACCCATCCCAAAGCCTGCTCGAGGTACTCGAAGCGAAGGTGGGCTATCAGCCATCCATCGCCCACAGGTTCACTGTGCTCGAGCTGTCCCCAGTGGCTGGCGGGGTTGGTGCGGGCCAATACTTTCTGCAGAATTCGCACCTTGATTCGATAGGTGGGAATCTGGGCTCTGTATTCAGCGCGGGCCCGGCGCCAGTAGGCCTCGAGGTCGAAGTCGGCAGGGCGCAACGAGGGCTCGTCCAGGACTTTGGCCTCCTGGATTCTCGAAGCCCGGTACGAGCGCAGCTCACCTTGCCTGGAGGCAACCAGATACCACACGCTCCCCTTCACCACCAGGCCCAGCGGGTCAACGGTACGCTCGGCAGGTTTACCGCTTATCGGTTCGTAGACCAACCATAGCTTTCGATCTTGCCAGATCGCTTCCTGCAACACCGGCAGCAGGGGTACACTCTCCTGGTAACGCTGAATATCCACCAGGATGCGTTGGCGAGCGTACTCGGCCCCTTGGCGTTGGGTAGGAGGCAGGGCAGCCAACATCTTGATTAGTGCGTGTTCACCAGCCTTCCCCAGACCCAGGTCGTTCAGGAGTTGAGTGGGTTTGAGAGCGAACAGGGACATGATTTCCGGCTGGCTCAGGCCCGTCAGATTGGTTCGGTATTCCTCCAGCAGTCGCCATCCACCCTTGTTACCCCGCTCGGCGTAGACCGGCACCCCTGCCGCCGTGAGGGCTTCCATGTCACGGTGGATGGTGCGCGGCGAGACCTCGAGCCTCTTCGCCAACTCTGCGGTGGTGGCCTGCCCTCTGGTCTGCAACAACAGCAAAATCGAAACCAAACGATCCGCTCGCATACCTCAACCCTATTCCACCAATATGACAGAAGGTGACCTATAACCGGTCTAGGCTAGGTTGTGGAGGGGGCAATGGATCACTGCCAATACGTACTCTACACATATCTAGCTCAGAGAGCCCTACAAGAGCAGTTCGAAACTTCCGACCACCCCGAAACCTTGCAGGCCCATTTACCAATAGGGCTGGACTGGCGAACTCGAGTGGCCAGGGTACTCATGCGCTTGGCGATTCGCTTGGAGCCAGAAGTAGTCGAGATGCGGAGGGAACATGTCTAATCTCAAAGGAAAAATTGCGGTAGTGGCAGGAGCCACCAGGGGCTGTGGCCGGGGTATTGCGGTAGAGTTGGGTGCGGCTGGGGCCACCGTGTACTGCACGGGCCGCAGCACCAGGGGCCACCCTTCCGACCTCAACCGACCCGAGACCATCGAGGAAACCGCCGAACTGGTAACCCAGTCCGGTGGAAAAGGCATTTCGGTAAGGGTAGACCATACCCAGGAGGATCAGGTCAGGAGCCTGTTTGAGCAGGTAAAGGTCGAGCAGGGCAGGCTGGATATTCTGGTGAATGATGTGTGGGGTGGCGATGCCCTCATCGAGTGGGGCAAGCCCTTCTGGGAGCTGGACATGGCCCAGGGCTGGAGGCTCTTGGAGCGCTCGGTATACAGCCACCTCCTCACCAGCCGCTACGCTGTGCCGCTGATGGTCGAGCAAAACTCAGGTTTGATTATCGAAGTCACTGACGGCGACAGCCTGAGCTACCGGGGTAACTTTTTCTACGATCTGGTCAAGACCACCGTAATTCGTCTGGCCCACAACATGGCGGAGGAATTCAAGGGCCAACGCATCAACGTCAGTGGCGAGCCCAACCGTGCAAAGGCCCACATCACCGCTCTGGCCCTCACGCCCGGCTTCCTGCGCTCGGAGGCGATGCTCGAGCACTTTGGCGTGAGCGAGGCCAACTGGCGCGATGCGATTGCCAAAGACCCCTACTATGCCGAGTCCGAGACCCCACATTACATTGGGCGGGCCGTGGTGGCGCTGGCCTCCGACCCCAAGATCCACGAAAAAGCAGGCCAGGCCCTGGCCACCTGGCATCTGAGCCGCGAGTATGGCTTCACCGATATAGACGGCAGAGCGCCGCATTGGCAAGAGTTTTACGAGGGTAAAAAACCAGCGGAAAAGTGATGTGTGACAGCGGTTCCCACGAATACCCAGAACAGCGAGTTTTGCTGTTCTGGGTAAAACACTCCGCATCGCATCTGGAGTGTTCGTGTAAAACGCGATGAGGTTCATATTTCAACCGAAACCTCTCTTCGTACTACCCACACCTCTCGCAGATCAAGCGATGGCGTAAGGATTGGAATTTAGCAGATTGAAGTTTGCATACCGCACGTACCACACTACAATACACATTGTGAACAATTTGCACATTTTACTCATCGCTGGGGGGCCGCCCGGGGAGCATGAGGTTTCTCTATCATCAGCGCGGGGGGTTCTGGCAGCCATGCCCCATCCCACCGAGTTGGCCGTGATTGCCAAAGATGGCCTCTGGCTGCTGGGGGAGGACGCCCGCGAAGCCCTGGTGGCCGGAGTGGCCGAACACGGCACCCACCGCTTTCCACCCGACATTCCCTGGCAGCGCTACGACGTGGCCTTTCCTCTACTACACGGCCCGGTGGGCGAGGATGGCGTCATTCAGGGCTTTCTACAACTGCTGGGGCTGCCCTTTGTGGGCGCAGGCGTGGCCAGTTCGGCGCTGTGCATGGACAAGGATCTGTGCAAGCGGGTACTGCACCAGGCCGGTATTCCGGTAGTTCCCTGGGTAACCTTTTACAAAGGCGAGCCCACCCCCGAGCCGCCCTTCAAGCCCCCCTACTTTGTCAAACCGGCCAACACCGGCTCCTCGGTGGGCATCTCCAAGGTCAGGGCCGACCAGGATGCTACCAAAGCCCTGGCCGAAGCCTTCGCCTGGGATCGCAAAGTGCTGGTCGAGCAAGGCGTGCAAGGGGTGCGTGAGCTGGAAGTGGCGCTACTGGGCAACATCCACGCGGAGGCCAGCGTGGTGGGCGAGATTACCTACCAGGCCGAGTTTTACGACTACGAGACCAAGTACACCGAGGGCAAGGCGCAACTGCACCTGCCCGCACCAATCGCCCCCGAACTTTCGGAAAAAATTCGGGCCACTGCGATAGCTGCTTACCGCATCCTGGGTGTGCGGGGGATGGCTCGAGTGGATTTTTTCCTGTCGGGCGAGGGTGCGCTGTATCTCAACGAGTTCAACACCATCCCCGGTTTTACCCCTACCAGCATGTACCCCAAGCTCTGGCAGGCCAGCGGGCTCGCTTACCCCGACCTGCTCGACCGCCTTGTGCGTTTGGCCCTGGAAGATTAACCTGTGAACCAAATCCCTCGTCGGAAACAGGAGTCTCTATGAGCGAAAAGACCCTCGGCACCGGCCCCATTGACCAGGGCATTGTGGAAGACCTGGGCGGCATCACGGTCATTCGGGGAGGCGGCAACCGGCGACAGTGGAACGGCATCCAGTACCTGCAGGGCATGTCGGCCAAAAATGTGGGGTCTACAGGGCTTTCTATTAATGTGGCCACCGTGCCTCCGGGTGCAATTGCTTATGCCCACATTCACGATGGCTTCGAGGTGATGTTGTTTGTCTTGCAGGGCCGGGTCAAGCACACCTTTGGCGAGAACCTCGAGCACGAAGTCATCAACCAGGCGGGCGACTTCATCTACATCAAACCCGGCGTACCCCACGAGGTTTTCAACATTGGCGAGGAAGAGCTGGTGGTCTTTGTGGCCCGCTCGACAGCAGACGAGTGGGACAAAATCATCAACTACCCCTCCCGCTACCGCCCAGCCGAGGGGCCTGGGCCTTGATACAAAATTGACCTGAACCCCTTTCCTTCTCCCCTTGCGGGAGAAGGTGGCAACACCCCGCCAGCAGTTATGGAGAATACTGTCTGAGACGTCACTTGCTGCATCTGGGGTGTCGGCGGATGAGGGGTATATCAACGCCATTCAAAAATAACTCTCCAGCTAATCCGGGCTGAGCTGAATGGCCGTTTGGGGGCCTGTCCGAGAAAACGCGCCAACAATAGCTTTCCCTAACCCAACAATTGCTGATAAAGGGACACGTACTCGCGGGCCGGCTTATCCCAGGAAAAATCGGCCTGCATGGCATTTCGGGCCACCGATAAGCGGTCGGGGTGTTTGAGGAATTCGCTGACCCCGTGCAAAACACCCCCGGCGTCCATCGAATCGAACATGAAGCCGGTTTCCCAGTGCTTCACGGTATCGAGCAAGCCCCCCACTGCCCGCACGATGGGGAGCGTGCCGTAGCGCATGGCGATCAGTTGGGCCAGTCCGCACGGCTCGAACCTCGAGGGCATCAGAAAGCCATCCGAACCGGCGTAGATGCGGTGGGCCAGGGCTTCGTTGTAACCCTGCACATAGGCCAGGCGGCCCGGCAGATGGGAGGCCATCCAGGCAAAAGTGCGCTCGAGGCCCGGCTCCCCACTGCCCAGCACCACCAGGTTGACCCCCATCCCCATCAGACCATCCACCGCGTCACCAATCAGGTCTATGCCTTTCTGGTGGGCAAAACGCGAGACCACCCCCAGGGTGGGGCGGTCTTCCAGGGCAAACTCTGAGAGCAATTCGGCCCGGTTGCGGGCCTTGCCCGAGAGGTCGGTCGCGTCGTAGTGGTGTTTCAGGTACCGGTCGGTGGCGGGGTTCCAGTAGTCGGTGTCGAGGCCGTTCAGGATGCCCCGGAGCTTCCCCTGCTGGCTGCGCAGAACCCCATCCAGGCCCTCGCCGCCTTCGGGGGTGGTGATCTCCCAGGCATAGCGGGGCGAGACCGTCGTGACGGCGTCGGCGTTCACAATACCGGCTTTCATCAGGTTGATTGCGCCGTTGTGCTCGAGGCCTGCGCCATAGTAGGTCTCACCCGGCAGGCGCGTCCAGGCATAAAAATCCTGGGAGCCCCAGACCCCCTGATAGGCCAGGTTGTGGATGGTGTACACCGTGCGGGCCCTGAACCAGCCCAGGTTCCGCAGCAGCGGTAGCAGGGCCGCCTGCCAGTCGTGGGCGTGCACTATGTCAAAATCGCCCAGGAGTTCTGCCGTGGCCATGGCAAAGCGCACAAAGCGGCGGAAGTCGTCGTCGTAGCCGTAGGGTTTGTCTCGGGCGAAATCCCCCAGCCCCACCAGCACGTAGCGCACCCCCTGGTGCTCGGCGTGACCAATGCCGATTTTCTCGCGGTGCCCCTCGAAGTTGAACCAGGCCTCGCCCACATAGTAGCCCTGGATACCCCAGTACCACGGCAGAAAGATGGTGGGCTTTAGGCCCAGCTTCCGTAGGGCCTGGGGCAGACTGCCGATCACATCGGCCAGGCCCCCCACCTTGGCGAAGGGGAAGGCTTCGGAGGCGACAAAGGCAACCTTCATACGAATATGGGCAGTTTACCCCTTTGACCGCATTTGTTCACCCCAAACCCCCTCCGGCAGCCAGAGGCCCCCCACGCCTCGCATCGCTTGCAGGCTGGAATAAACATACACCCAGACCTTGCATGGCGCTCCGCCCCGCTCGGAAAGATACGCAGTGGTGGGGCTTCGCTGGTACTCGCTGCCCTCATCCTCGAGCTGGTCCAGCAGCCCCAGGGCTTGCTCGAGGTCGGCAAACCACTGCACCTCGCCCCACACCCGCCCCTCCCCTTTGAGCACACCGGGGTAGGCATAGGGCCGAATGTCGCTTTGGGGGATGTGATAAAGCCGAAAACCCTCGAGGTAGGCCGGCTCCGAGCGCAGCCAGCCCGCCTGCCTCGAGACCTCAAAGTTGCGCTCCCCTTGTTTCAGGGTGCCGTACACAAAAACCGCTTCAGGAGACTCCATTACCGTAAAGCATACTGGCTGGTAAAAATCCAGGGTCAAGCCACGTTCACGGCGATGCTGGATGGCTTGTGGCGCGTGGCTGGTGGCTGGTAGCTACAGGCGGTCAGCCACTCACGCTCGTACCATCTTTGCTCGAACACATTTCATGCCATACAGGGGTTAGGGGGTAGGGGGTAGTAGCGCAAAACCCACTGCCATCTTGTGCATCCCTGAACGTTAGCTACACGCCTAACGTTGGGGTCAAACTTGAAAACCTACCGTCCCAGCAACAACACCACCACCGGATACTCGGCATCGGGCAGCGAGAGCAGTTTGCGTACTTCTTCGTCGTAGAAGGTCTCGGCGGGGTAGGCCTGCAAGCCCAGGGCGGTAGCGGCCACCATCACCTCGCCCACCGCATAGCCCACTTCCAGCAGGGCGTAGCGAAACCCGCGCAACCCAAATACCGCTTCGGAACGCTCCGGTACGGCATTGAAAACCACCAGCGCTGCCGAGGCTTCCACCGCTTCCAGATCCATCAGGGCCGATTTCCAGCTTTTGGGGTCAAAGCGGCCCGAGAGCTGCTCCAGTTGGTGCTGCTTGGCCGCGTAATGGTAGATGCCTTGGAAGGTGTCTTGCAGATGCTGCACGGCCAGGTAGACCTCGAGGGGATAGGCACTCCCGGCCGAGGGATAGCCCCGCCCTCCGCGGCGCACCGCCAGCGGGGCCAGCACCTGCGAAAGCTCGGCCAGGGTGATGGAAGAACCCACCTTAGGTGTGGTGGGCGCCACCCTGGAAAGCACCCGCCAGACCGCCGGGCCCCCGTCGCGCACCGGCTCCGAAAGCTCCACCGACTCCAGCGGATTGGCATAAACCTTGGCCGCAGGCGCCCGCCCACCCGGTAGCTGATCTCCGGGGAAAATGCGCGTCAGGCGATAAAAAATCTTACCGGGATGCTTATCCATAAATGCCGATGGCCGATAGGCAATAGTCTATAGCCAAACCTCTCAAGGCTATCGGCTATAGGCTATCAGCAATGGGCTAGAATCGGTAGCTCTTGGGCACCACCACAATACCTTCCGGGGTGACGGTAAAGCCGCGGGCCCGGTCAGCCTCGAGGTCGTAGCCAATCTCGGTGTGGGGCGGGATGCTCACATTTTTGTCCACGATGGTATTACGCAGTTTGGCGTAGCGCCCTACCTCCACCTCGTCAAACAGGATGCTGCGCTCGACCAGGGCGTAGGAGTTGATGCGACAGCGGCGGAAGATCACCGACTCGCGGATGGTGCCGCCCGAGATGATGCAACCCCCTGCAATCAGGCTGTTGAAGGCCTGTCCGGTGCGGGCGCCGGCCTCGTGCACAAACTTGGCAGGGGGCGAGTTGAAGTTGGCGGCGCGCAGGGGCCAGTCGGGGTTGAACAGGTCAAACTCCGGGGTCACCTGAATCAGGTCCATGCTGGCTTCAAAATAGGCATCGATGGTTCCCACATCACGCCAGTAGGTGTTGGGAACCTGCTGACCGGGGATGGGATTGCGCTTGAAATCGTAGACCTGGATGCGGTAGCCCTCGCTCAGGGCGCGGGGAATCACATCCTTGCCGAAGTCGTGCGAGGAGTTAGGGTCTTTAGCGTCGTGCTCGAGCTTCTCCACCAAAGGCTCGGTGCGGAAGATGTAGTTACCCATCGAAACCAGGGCCAGATCGGGCTTGCCGGGGATGGGGGTGGGGTTCTTGGGCTTTTCCTGAAAGCCAATCATGCGCCACTGGTCGTCTACCTGGAGCACCCCAAAGCGGCTGGCCTGCTCGATGGGCACCGGGTAGGCGGCGATGGTCAGGTCGGCGCGGTGGTCGTTGTGGTAGTCCAGCATGTGGGCGATGTTCATCTTGAAGATGTGGTCGCCCCCAAAAATCGCTACGTTCTCGGGCTTGTGGTTGTTGATCAGGTGCAGGTTCTGGTAGATGGCATCGGCAGTACCGCGGTACCAGACCGGCCCCAGCTCCTCGTAGCGGTACATCTGGGCGGGTACCAGCAAAATAAAAGCATCTTCCAGAAAGCCCCCAAAGCGCCAGTGCCGCTGCACATGCTCGGTCAGGGACTGGGCTTTGAACTGGGTGAGCACGTAAATGCCGTAGATTCCTGAGTTCAGGAAATTGTTGAGTACAAAGTCGATGATGCGGTAACGCGCCCCAAAGGGCACCGAAGGTTTCGCGCGTTTGGCCGTGAGGGGGAACAACCTGGAACCCTGCCCCCCCGCGAGAATCATCCCCAGAACTCGCATAGACATGACGAAGTTGCCTCCTTTGGAAACAGCATAACAGGCTTGGGGTTTGGCTGAAAGCCGGGTCAGTGGGTCGAAAGATTATGGTCTATGGTCTATGGCCGATTGTCTATAGCCGCAGGATGAAAGAGATCTGAGACAAGAAGATGGGCTTCCAGATTCTCTATTCTGGCTGTGGGTATACTTGTCCAGCATGAGGCTTTCCTACGAGGCGCTCGAGTGGCGCACATTTACCGATGATTCGGGCGATATTGTCTCGTTCCCGCCAGCCCCCCCTTTTTTTGGACAGGAACGGGCCAGGGCGGCGCTGGAACTGGCCCTTCGGGGGGGGTTCCATGCCTACCTGGTGGGGCCTTCCAGCCTGGGCAAGCACGAGACGCTGCTGGCCTATTTGAGCACCCAGACCGTCGAAACCCCCCCGGATCTGCTGTATGTGCCCCTGTCGGAGCGCAAGGTGGCGGTGCTGACCCTGCCCAGTGGGCAGGAAACCCATCTGGCCGACGCGGTGGAGAACCTGCTGCTGGAGGTCAGTCGGCTGGACGAGCTGTTCCGCCAGGGCTCTTTCCTGCGGGAAAAAACCCAGCTCGAGGCCCGTTTCAAGGAGGCCCGCGAAAAGCAACTGGCCTCGCTGCAGCAAGAAGCCCAGGCAGCCGGGTTTGCATTGTCGCTGAATGGGGAAAGGCTGGAGTTTACCGGCCCCGGCCCGGTGCCCGCCGAACTCAGCGCAAGACTCGAGGAGGTCACGCTGGGCAGCCTGGCCGCTGCCGCCGAACTCGAGGTCTCGCTCCGGCGGCTGCGCCGCGACTGGGCGCTGCACTACCTGAACAACCGCTTCGAGCCGTTGTTTCAGCGCTTTCCCCAGGCTCGAGGCTACCTCGAGGCCCTGCGCGGTCGCCTGGCCCGCTATGCCGAGACCGGCGAACCCCTCGACCCCGCCCAGTGGCGGCCCAATCTGCTCACCTCGTCCAGCAGCGGCAGCCCGCCCCCCATCGTGTTTGAGCCCTATGCCACCGCCCCTCGGCTGTTTGGGCGGCTGGACTACACCGTGGACAAAGGGGTCTGGAGCACCAACGTCAGCCTGATTCGCCCCGGCGCGGTTCACCGCGCCCAGGGAGGGTATCTGATTCTGGATGCCCTGAGCCTCAAGCGCGAGGGCACCTGGGAAGCCTTCAAGCGGGCCTTGCGCAATGGGCAGGTCGAGCCGGTCACGGAGCCGCAAGCCCCGGCCAGCCTCGAGGTCGAGCCTTTTCCCATCCAGATGCAGGTCATGCTGGTCGGCACCCAGGAAGCTTTTGAGTCGCTGGAGGAAGACCCGGCCTTCAGCGAGCTATTTCGCATCCGGGTGGAGTTCGCCCCCACCCTGCCCGCCACCCCGGAAAACATGATGGCCCTGGGGGGCTGGCTGCAGGCCCAGGGGTTTCAGCTTACCCAGGGCGGCCTGATCCGGCTTTACGACGAAGCCCGGCGCAGCGCCGAGCAACGCGACCGCATGGATGCCCGCCTGATCGAAATCCGGGCCCTGGCCGAAGAAGCCGCCGTTTTGGGTGGGGGGATTCTCAGTGCAGAGGCTGTGGAGCAGGCCGTTTTGGCCCGCGAGCAGCGCAGCTTTCTTTCCGAGGAGGAGTTTTTACGGGCGGTAAAGGAAGGGGTCTGGAGCCTCCGCACCACCGGACGGGTGGTGGGCGAGGTCAACAGCCTGGTGGTGGTGGAGGCCGCGCCCTACTGGGGGCGTCCGGCCCGGCTCACCGCGCGGGCCGCTCCTGGCCGCGATCATGTGATCTCCATTGACCGCGAGGCCGGTCTGGGTGGGCAAATTTTCCACAAAGCGGTGCTGACCCTGGCCGGCTACCTTCGCAGCCGGTACATCGAGAGCGGCCCCCTCCCCGCCACCATCAGTCTGGCCTTCGAGCAAAGCTACGTTTCCATTGACGGCGACTCCGCAGGGCTGGCCGAGCTGGTCGCAGTGCTGTCGGCCCTCGGCAACTTTCCCCTGCGGCAAGACCTGGCCGTGACCGGCGCCGTGGATCAGACCGGCAAGGTACTGGCGGTGGGGGCCATCAACGCCAAGGTGGAGGGCTTCTTCCAGGTCTGTAAGGCGCTGGGCCTGAGCGGCAGCCAGGGGGTGATTCTGCCCAGGGCCAACATCCCCAACCTGACCCTCCGGGCCGAGGTGCTGGAGGCCGTGCGGGCCAATCAGTTTCACATCTACGCCGTCGAGACGGTGGAGCAAGCCCTCGAGCTCCTCACCGGCGCCCGCATGGAAGGCTTCCGAAGCTTACAAGACCTTATCAAAGCCCGCTTGGAAGAGTTTGCCAAACTGGAAGCAGGCCACGACGAGGAAGAGAAGGAGTCCTAGCTGCACTAAAAGTTTCAGGTCTCGGGTCGCATGTCTCAGGTCAAAGGGGAGGAAGGTCGATGGGAATCGTCTTTAGTCTTTAGTCTTTAGTCTATCGACTATGGACTATCGACTATCGACTGACGAAGTCTAATCACAATCAATCGAAGAGGCTGGGTTCATTGGAGACATACCGGTTGCCTTGCTGACAACCCACCAGACAAACCCACGCCTAAGGAACGATCAAAACCCTGAGCCCTGCCCGACACTCTGCCTGAGGCCCTTCGCGTATCATGCAGCTATGCGCTGGTGGGTGGTGGGGTTTTTAGTTTTGAGCAATCTGGCGCTGGCCCAGGCCAACCCGGTTTTTGCGCTGCGCCTCGAGCAAGCCTGGCGGCTGGTCAAGGAGCGCTACTACGACACGGGTTTTGGCGGGGTGAACTGGGAAGCGGTGGGCAATACCTACCGGCTCAGGCTGGGCGAAGTACGCGACTGGGAGGGGCTCTATCGCTTGCTAGACGAGATGTACAGCGAACTGAGAGACGACCACTCGAGGGTGCTGAGCCCCTCAGAGGCCCGGCGCTATCTGCGCGGTGGGCAGTGTATGCCTTTACCTTTCAAGGATCAGGATCTTCAACCACCCGCCCCCCCGTCCTCGTCGAGCCTGAGCCCCGATCCGCCAAAAGCCAACCTAGCCAAGTCTGGGAACATGTCGCTATCTGCAACCCAGACCTCGAGGCCAACCTTCGAGGCTCCACAGGTGCGCTTCACCGATGGGGTGGTCATCTTTCGGCTCAGCAACCTGGTGGATGTGGCGGGGCTGAACGCCTTGCAGGAGGCCATCCGCCGCTACGATGCCAGGGCCAGGGGCTATGTACTCGATCTGCGCGGCAACCCCGGCGGGCTGGTGCTGCGCATGGCCGAGGTAGCAGGGGTTTTTATGCGGGGCGTACCCTGGCGTATCGTCAGTCGGGGGATTGGAGCCATTCCTTTTCCCACCACGCCCTTCTGGGGTCGCCCCCAAACCCAAAAACCCCTGGTGGTGCTGATTGATGGCAGCGTCCACTCCGCCGCTGAAGGCCTGGCTGGTGCCTTGAAAAACGCCGGACGGGCCTACCTGATCGGCACCCGCAGCGCAGGCAACACCGAAGCCCTCACCCCCTACTGCTTCCCCGATGGCGGCGTGGCGCTGGTAGCCAACGGTGTGCTGGCTCCCCTTAGCGGCCCTACCTGGGAAGGGCGTGGGGTGGAGCCTGACCTGGTAGAAGAGAACCCCCAGGAGCAGCTCGAGGCAGCCCTGCGCTACATCCTGCGCCAGCGATGAGGCTCAAAGCCAAAGACCCTGCGAGGCGTGTGTCATACCGCTTTTACTTGAGCACATCGTATACAGCAGGAGGTAGGGGGTAGGAACCCACCTCCCACTCCCCCCTACCTTATGCGCCGTTGAAAATAGAATGCATCCCGGATGGCTCGGTTTTTATGAGGAGTGCCAGCTTACCAGAGCGCCGGCGCTGGCCGCATCAAGTCGTGCCATTTCTTGGTCTGAGAGCTGAATACGCAAAGCCCCTGCATTGCCCTCGGCCTGCCGCGCGTTCTTGGCGCCGGGGATGGGCAGGGTACCTTTCTGGATACACCATCGCAGGGCCACCTGGGCTTTAGTCGCACCCCGATTCTGGGCAATCTCACCCAGGGTCTGTAGCAGCCCTGGAATCTGGGCCTTGTGGGTCACGTAGCGCTGCGCCCGGTAGCGGCCCGGCGGGGGGTTCTCCAGGCTATACTTGCCGGTAAGCCAGCCCATGGCCAGGGGGCTATAGGCCATCAGCACAATACCCTCGGCCTGCATGGCCCGTAGCAGGCCCGACTGCTCGGGTTTGCGCTCCAGCAGATGGTACTCGACCTGGTTGACCGCCAGGGGAACCCTGTGTTTGGCCAGCACCTGCGCCACGCGCTCGAGCTGCGGCAGGCTGTGATTGGAAACCCCCACCGCCCGGGTCAGCCCTTGCTCGTAGGCTTCGGCGAGTGAAAGCGCCCAGTCCTCGAGCGAGACCGGCTTCCAGGGCCAGTGCAGCAAATACAAGTCGAGCTGCTTCATCTGCAGGCGCTCGAGGCTCTTTTTAAGCGCCCCGAGAAGCGTTTTGCGGGAAAACCGCCAGGGGTAGGGAAACAGCTTGCTGACCACCAGGGGCTTGGGCTGGTGGGCATGGTAATACTGCCCGATCAGTTTTTCCGAGAGCCCAAAGCCGTAAAACTCCGCGGTATCAAAAAGCCGCACGCCCCCTTCTAGGGCCGCCTGGTAGGCTGCCTGGGTGTCGTCTTGCTGGTAGCCCTTGCCATAGCCCCAGACCAGCCTGTCCCCCCACTGCCAGGTGCCAATACCCAGCGGTGGAATGGCCGGAAGCCCCTTGATCTGGATAAGGTCATTCACCCCTCAAGGCTACAATGCGCCAGGAACCCCGCCTGTTTGGTACCACCCAAAGCCAGCGGTTTCAGGCCAACTGCTCAGGCCAGCGCTCGACCCTTGACCCTCGACCCCCGCTACCCTTGCACCACGTCGAAGTAGGCTTCCTGCAAGCGATCCACAATCACCTCGAGGCCCTTGTCAATGGCCCTATCCAGGTTTTCTGCCGGAATTAGCGGAATGCCCGACCCCCGGGCCAGCTCCACCAGATGCTGCTGAATCAGGCGAATCTGGTCGAAGTGCTGGGCATAGGCTCCACTGGTGCGCGAGCCCCTGGTTTCACGTTCGCGCAGGGCAAAGCGGTCGCGGTGCAGGGCTTCGTCCTCAAGTACCAGCATGATGGGAATCTGGATTACCTCGCTCTGATACTGGTGGGTCATGTAGCCCGGCACCACGTGCACTCCTTCTACCACCAGCGAAGTTTTTTCGCGGGCGCTGCGCTCCTGAATGGCTCGAAGCCCCACCGCCACCCTCGAGACCTGGTCGCGGAACCCTTGCATGACCATGGCCGGGGTGGGCTCGGCGGTGTGGGGCGTGGCCAGGGCCCGCCAGGAGTCAAAGCTGCTGGTGTGCAGGGTGGGCAGCAAGTCTTTGGGGATGGTCGCCCGCAGTATTTCCCGCACTGCATCGGTGGAAATCATGCGGGTGATACCCAGCCGGTAAGCCAGCGCCGAGGCCAGCACGCTCTTCCCCACCCCGGCCACCCCCCCAATCAAGAGGTGCACCGGCTTAACCGCCCGCCGAATGCTGCGGAGCAGGTGATAGCGGCGGGCTACTTCCTCCCCCGCTTCTTCCATGAGCTCTTCCGAGACCGCCTTGCGCAGGTAGTCGCGGGTCACCACCGTCGAACCGGCATCGCGCAGCCGCCGCTCTACATCGCGGGCCAGGCGATAAGCCGAGTCGGGTGAAAGCCCCACCGCCATTACCGACTGGGCCAGCACCCCCTTGGAGAAAGGCACTCGAGGCTCGCCCTCACGCTCCTCCACAAAAATCTCCCCGGCCAGCGCCTGCCGTCCCGCATAGCGGGTTCGGGCAGCAGGGCCAAATAGCTCCTCTATTTCGGTGGTGATGCGTTTCTCGAGTTCGTCCGCATCTATCGAACGCACCCCACTGCGCCGCAAGCGGTTTTCCACCGCCCTGGCCAACGCCTGCGCCTCGCGCATGGAAAACCCTGCGTCCTCCAGGCTGCGAGCCAGCACCCCTTTGGAAAAAGGCCGGCGGCGATACCCCTCCTTGACCACAATATCCTCAAAGGCCTGGGTCTGGCCCCTGAGCCGCTCGGCCAGCTCGGGGCCAAAGTTTTTCTCCACCTCCTGAATCAGCAGTTTCTTGAGGGCTAGGGCCGTAATTTCGGGCTTCTTGCGGGTCTTGAGCTGCTCCTCGATGGTATGGGCCACCGACAAGGCGGGCTCCATTTTCAACCCCGCCATCATCATGGACTCCACCAGGAGACCCTTGGAAAAAGGCCAGCGAAAGCCCCCCGGCGTTTTGATGAACACTTCGCGCACGCTTCAATCGTACCCGAAAACCGTTTGACACACCTTCCAGCAAATGCTAACCTAGCGTTTGCTAAGTCGCTTTGGGTGGCAAGCCCGGCGCTGTAGCCAAGTGGTAAGGCAGAGGTCTGCAAAACCTCCATTCACCGGTTCGAATCCGGTCAGCGCCTCCAACGTTTTCCGCTAGCGGCGAACCTGGAGCAAAAACCATACCCACGCGGGCGCGTAGCTCAGATGGCTAGAGCACTACCTTGACACGGTAGGGGTCGCTGGTTCGAGTCCAGTCGCGCCCACCACAGTCCCCTCGCCAGGAGGGGATTTTTTATGCTTTGACAGTGTCCGATTCTTCTTTGCCCACAAAACGGAAGGGATACTCATCGCTTATATCAGCCCGGCCTTCCGCCACAAGCTCTTGCATCAGTCTCATCAGCCTGCGGCGGGACATGGGAAAACGCGCCTCGAGCTCCTCGTAGGTTAGGGGACTTTCGGCCAGCGCCGCTGCCACCGCCGCTTTCAACTCCACCCATTTCCCGGCCCGAGAGCCGCGCTCTTCACCCAACAAGCGGGCCACTACCTGGTCTCGCAAAATAGTGACCTCGATGACGCTCATTCCGAGCGTAGGGGCCAGATCCGCCAGCGAAGCGCCGTTGGCATAGGCCAGCACCACTTCTCGCTCAGCCCTGGACAGACGCTCAACCACCCGCTCCAGCGGCTCACCTGTACGCTGCTCAACGGCCAGGCGAAAGCGCCGGCCCTGAACCTGTTCTTTGGTGTTCTCGCCCTTCAGCTTTCTCAGTGCCCGATACTCAACCTGGCGTACCCCTTCAGGGGTCAGATCCAGGCGCTTCCCAATCGCCCGCAGGGTTTCACCCGAGGCCCGCGCCAACAAGACCTCACGCTCGCGGGGGTAGAGCCGCTCGAGGTGATCGGTGAGCTTGCCAGGCAAAATGCCCTTGCTCAAAAAATACTGTCCTGGTGTTTTTTTGGGCATAATCGCTAGAAGCACTCCGCTTCTTTAGATTATAATCATTCAAAGGTGTGGCTAACCTGTTTCAATCCACTACTTCATCGGATTACGGCACAGATAACACCCAGGGGCAGAAGATCATCGTTCGCAAGGCATTGAAAGGCAGGGTAAGATGAAGGAACAAGCCGTTCTCATTATGGCATCGGATGGAGTCACCCGCCCAGCGCTTCGCTCTACCTCACACGGCTCTGGCTGGACCAAACTATTCCAGGCCAGAGACTACTACCTCGACCTTAGCTACAAGCACGACGGCAAGCAGGGCCTCTTGCTGGGCCAGCTATTGCATGAGGGTGGAGCATCCTGTTCGGCCAAAGTTGCGCTGATCAGCCCCGAAGGCACCCCGCTCCAGATTGAAGAAGTTGCTCCCAACACAGGTTTTCGTATGGTGGTGAATGACTTGACCGCCCACCGCCTCGAGCTCACCCTCGACCAAGCCACCATCGAGGTGGCTCTGTCCTGAAGGGCCCTTACCCCCCACAAAGCCGCCCCAGGGCGGCTTTTTTTGTATCCGCCTGAACCCTGGCTTCCCCTTCCGGCACGTAACGCTTACGCCCATTTTTTGGTGAAAAAATCACCACCCATGCTATGGAGAACCTTTACCCTAAAAACGTCTACTTCGGTAGGCGCTGCAAAATTAGGCATATTGTAATCTTGATACATTCTAAATCAAGTGCAGATATTCCCGTATGTCTTGACCTTACGGGAAGTCTTGTCGTATTGTTTCCCCCAAGGTTGGAAGTAAACAAATAAAAGCGCTTCCAAGCCGTTCAGAAGGAGGAAAACATGAAAAAGATCGCCTTCAAAATCATGACCCTGGTCGCCGCCCTTGTTGCCCTGGCTGTGGCTGCTGGCGCTGAAACTTCCTGGCGATAAATTACGTAACGCTTTTGCGGGTGCGGGTGTGAAATCTGCACCCGCTGTATTTATCTGATGGCATAAACTCTCAGTTGTGCAGTCTGGCCTCAGTCTTCCCCCTAAAAATGTCCTCGTGTTCATTCTCGGCTTGCTGCTAGTGTATCTATTCTTGCAATTCTATCTTCCGTATATTTCTAACATAAACAAATACGATTTCAATGTACACGACATACTATTCTGGGCAGCGCTCGTATTCATTGCCAAAAGAACGGCTATTAATCTACCTTTCAATGCGGCAATGTCCCATACATTTATCGTCGCCCTGGCTTGCGTAACGATTTTTCCTACCTGGCTCGCACCTTTGCTGCTATTCCTCTTTAACTTTGACAAGGAAGCAGGGAAACCCTCTTACCCGTGGTATAAGGATTTGTTCAATCGGACGCAGTCCGCGTTGTCAACAAGTTTTGCAGCTTTGACCTGGTGGTTTTTCCAAACGAACAGTCTCACTGGTGGTATGAACCATGTTTTACTTGATTTTGTGGCTATTGTAGCGGCATCTATCACATATTTTGTGGTTAATGTGTTTTCAGTAACATATGTGATCCACCTTGCTAGTGGGGCCAGCATTCGCAAAATCTGGTCTGAAAACTATAGCTGGCTCTGGGTTAGCTATCTGGTTCAGGCACCGGTGGGGTTGTTGCTGGCCAAGGCGTATCAGACTCCGCTTATTGGGGGGTGGGGCGGGTTTACGGTGCTGTTCATGATGTTGCTGCTCTACTTTTCGCGCTATTACTGGGACGAGAAGGTAAAGCTGGAGGAGTCCTTCGACGAGACCATCGAGGTACTGGTGGCGGCGCTGGACGCCAAAGACCCCTTTACCCGGCTGCACTCCGAGCGGGTGGCGGCTATTTCGGAGAGCATTGCCAAAAGGATGGGGTTCGACGAACAGGATGTCAAGCGCATCACCTACGCAGCGCGTATTCACGATATAGGCAAGGTGGCCATCCCCGACTCGGTTCTGCTCAAGCCCAGCAAGCTGACCGACGATGAGTTTGAACTCATCAAGAGCCATACAGGCAAGGGCCTGGAGGTGTTGCACCCCATGAAACAGCGGCTGTCCAAGGACGTACAAGGGGTGATTGTGCACCATCACGAGCGCTGGGACGGAACCGGCTATCCTAGCAGGCTCAAAGGCGACAAAATACCGCTATGGGCGCGTATCGTTGCGCTGGCCGATGCCTACGAGGCCATGACTGCGGGCCGGGCCTATTCCCCCGCCAAATCTCCCCAGGAAGCCCTGAATGAGATAATCATGCTTGCGGGGCGGCAGTTCGACCCGCAGGTGGTGAAGCTCTTCGAGGAGCTGTGGCTCGAGGATCCCATCTGGAAAGACCGGGAGGAATTCTTACGACGCTATACCTCGCCAGCGCACTTGTCGGCATTGTCCTCGCCCTCGCGTTCCGGGCCAGCTTCCGTGACCTTGCCCACATCGAGCTGAGGGCCGCCTGGGCTTTTGTAGGAGCCGCGCTGCTAGAAGGCGGGCTGGCCTTTGCAACCTCACGCGGCCTGATTGCCCCCGAAATAGCAGGCCCCACTGCCAAAACACTGGTGCTTTTGCTGGTGGGGTACGGGTTGTGGGCCAATGCCCACCTGCGCGGGCTGTGGTTTGTGGGGCTGGGCTTGGCCTGCAATGCGCTGGTGATTTTCGCCAACAAAGGGCACATGCCGGTGAGCGCCGAGGCGCTATACAAGGTGGGCATGGAGTCCTTCATTCCCAAACTCCAGCAGCAGTACGACGCCGTTCATACCCTGATAAGCGAGTCTTCCCGGCTGTGGTTTCTGGCCGACGTGATTCCGGTACGAATTCTGGGCTATACCAATGTGATAAGCCTGGGGGATGTGTACTTAATGGTGGGCATTGCCCTCACAGTTCTGGAGGGGGCGTTGAAGGCTAAACGAAAAGCCCAAGCGACTTTTGATATTGATTTGAGATTCTGATATCGAAAGTTTTTTTCTTCCAAAATAGTGGTCTGGTAACTTAGTTTAGAGCGCTCTTACATTTTTTGAGCCATCCGGCAATAAAAAGCCCTGTCCCAGCTCCACCAGCTTGTCCGCCAGCAGCCGCAGTGTCCACCGGGCCTGGCCTGTGCCCTGCCCGGGTCTCTGGCAGGCCAGGGCGATCAGATGCGCTTCCATTCACCCGTGATCTTGGGCAGTCTGCCCTAGCAGGGTCTGTCTTCCAAGGCCTCCTCCAACCCCCCGAGACGTAGCGCCGGGCGATCTGGCTCACGGTACCGGGCCGCAAGTCCATCAGCCTCGCCACTTCCCTTCCACTGCGCTGTTCCCCCTGGCTTCGATCCAGGAGCAGCAGAGTTCTGGCCCGTTTGTACTTCCGTGCCCCGCACTCCATCTTCTTGACCATCTGCTCCAAATGCCCACGTTCCCCGGCGCTCAGGTGAATCCTGGTGGTGCTTGTCTCGTAGGGTTATCATGCTGGAATATTGATTACCAGACCACTAGAAACCCCTCCCCCTCCGTACAGGGGGAGGGCGGAAGGAGGTTTTGCTGGCTCAGGTCGAGCTATCTTCGTGGCCTAGACCCCTACCCGGAGGAAGCTATCCACGTAGAACGGCCCCTCCCAGCGCTGGCCCCTGGGTTCGTTGAGGATGGTGATGCGGTTCTCCAGGCGGGGCTCCCAGGAGGGCTGGGTGCGCAGGTACTCGATCAACACCTCGGCATCGCTGAAGCCGGTGTCTACCCGGAAGCCTCTGGCGTCGCGGAAGGAGGTAAAGCCGTCGCCGCCTGCGGCGGTAAAGCTGTTGGTCACAACACGGTAGGTGGCGTTGGGGTCAAGCGGTTGGAAGCCGGTCTGGGTCTGAACCTGAACCTGGGTCACGCGGCTACCCGCCGGGCGACTCAGGTCGAAGGTGTAGCGGATACCGGCCACACCCGACAGGAAGCGTCCTGCAATCTGCTCCCACTGGGAAACCCCATTTTCCAGAGCCGCCAGAATCTCGCTGCCCTTTAGCTCGAGCACCGTCAGGGTATTTCCAAAGGGCAGTACCTCGTTGACCTGCCCCACGGTGATGTTCCCTGCCGGGATGCTGGCCCGGATGCCCCCGCCGTTTTGCAGCGCGATGGTAGCCCCAGCCTGGCGGGTCTTCCAGAGCATGGCGTCGGCAATCAGGTTGGCCAGGTTGGTCTCGCGGCGGCGCACATCGTTGCGTTCGCCGTTGAGGGCCACCGCCGCCCTGGAAACCACCTGCGCCCGCAGCGCGGCAATGGGCAGACCATAGGCCGTAATGGCGTCCAGCGCGAAGCGATCCTCGGGCAGGTTAGCGGTCATCGGGATCACCTGGCCCTGGTACGCCACCAGTTCACCCTGGGCGTTAAAGGTGACCTGCAAACGGCCCACTACCTTGGCCCACTCCCAGGCCTGTACCACCAGCACATCCTTGTTCTCAGGGTTCTTGACAATGGTGGGGTAGGCCCCGCCTGGGCGCAGCTCCGGAAAAGGGGTCTGGCCCAGGAGGGTGTGGCTGTGGCCGCCCACAATTACCTGCACGCCCGTCACCCGGCGAGCAAGTTGCTGGTCTTCCTGGTAGCCCAGGTGCGACAGCACCACGATATTCTTCACGCCACGAGCCAGCAACTCCACTACCGCCTGTTGCGTGGCGGCCACCGGATCGGTAAAGCGCACATTGGGGCCAGGGCTCGAGAGGATGGAGGTCTCGGGGGTGGTGAGGCCAATGATGCCCACCTGCTGACCTCCCACGCTCACCACCGCATAGGGCTTGATGCGCCCCGCCAGCTTGGGTTCCCTCGAGACATCGGTGTTGGCCGAGACCACCGGAAAGCGCGCCCCGTTCAAAAAGTTCGCCAAGCCATCCGGCCCTAGGTTGTACTCGTGGTTGCCGGGAGCCATGGCCCGAATACCCATGCGGTGCATAAAGTAGCGGTCAGCCAGCCCCTGGTACTGGTTGAAGTACAAAGTGCCCTGGAACACATCTCCCGCGTGCAAGAACAGAGGGTTGATAGCGGTGCCCCGCAGCCGGTCGAACAGGGAGATTACTCGAGCAAAGCCCCCAAGGCGCTGGTTCTGCTGGCCCCCTAAGGTCAGGCCGCCGGTCGGCTCGAGCCGGGCGTGGGTATCGTTGATGTGGACGATGGTCATGGTGAAGTTGCCACCACTCTGGGCCTTGGTCAGACCCGCCAGGGCTGCTCCGCCAACCAAACCTGCTTTTAGTACGTCTCTACGGCGCATGATTCCTCCTCTACTGTACTTCCGCGTCATTCTAAACTGCTCACGGTCAAACATCCATCAGGCAAGTCCAGTTTCAGGCTTTTATCATCCAGCTAGATGTCTTGGGCAGAGCCCCTCACCCGACGACACGGGGTTGCCGTCGGTAAAGTTCCAGACCATCAAAAGGGGAATCCAACAAACGTGCACTGTTGCCACCCTCTCCCACCGTGGGGAGAGGGTAAGGGAATACGAAAAAGCCTGTTTCAGTTTTGAACTGTTGAACGCTATTTCAGAAAGCACTCAGGAGTTCGACATAGGTTTTAACTCAAGAGTTTGTTCGATGGCTCGTAGTCAAACCCTATCCAGGAGAGTCCATGAGACCACTTTCCATTTTTGCGTTGCTAACCCTCGGCCTGATTGGTTGTCAACAAACCGATCCCCCTCCCGGCTTCATCAGCTTTCGGGTAGAAGAAGTTAAGAGTGGTCTGGGCGGTGTGCCCTGGAGTATCCACTTTGCGCCCGATGGTCGGCTGCTCTATACCAATCGCGATCTGAGCCAAATTCGTGTAAGCGCCCTGAATATAAGCACCGGCGCCATAACCCACTACAACGGCACCTCGGCGGTTCGAGACGACGGCGAAGGTGGCATTCTGGGTATGGAACTCGACCCCAGCTTCGCCAGCAACAATCAGGTCTATATCTGCTATTCGATTTCCAACGGCGGTTCGCGCAACCGGCTCTCGCGCTTCAAGATTTCCGGCAATTCTCTAACCAACGAGTTGATTTTGCTGGATAACATGCGCGGCGCTTCCACCCATAACGGCTGCCGGGTGGTGTGGGGCCCCGATGGCAAGCTCTACTTCTCGATGGGGGATGCCCAGGATCAACCCGCCGCACAAGATCCCTCTGCGCTGGCCGGCAAAATTTTCCGCATCAACCCCGACGGCACGATTCCCACCGATAACCCGTTTCCAGGTAGTCCGGTCTGGACGCTAGGGCACCGCAACGCCCAGGGGCTGGCCTTCCAACCGGGCACTGGTATCCTGTGGTCTACCGAGCATGGGCCTGACAAGAAGGATGAGCTCAATGTCATCAAAAAGGGCAAGAACTACGGCTGGCCCAACTGCATGGGCACCGACCCCTGCCCCGGCATCACCAACTACGAACCTGCCATTAAGCACTACACCGCCAGCGACACCATCGCACCCAGCGACATGATGTTTTATACCGGCAACGTCTTTACCGCCTGGCGCAACAACCTCTTTTTTGTCACCCTCAGAACCGGGCGGCTGTACCGACTGGTTTTGAACGGAGAGTCGGTCGCACAGGAGGAGATCTTGATTGATACCAACAGCGGCCCCCATCCTGGTCTTGGTCGCTTGCGCGATATCGTCACCGGGCCAGATGGTTTGATATACCTATCTACAGATTCGGGGCGAATTTTGCGCCTGGTTCCGCAAAAATGATCCAGCCTGGATTATGTTAGCCAGGTTTAGACGGAGACTGGAAGACCAACCCTGATGGCCTCAACGGTGTCCGTGAAGCAGTCATAACCTTGCGTAAACTCAAAAACGTCTGAAGCCTGTGCCCACTGGACACGGGCTTTTTCCATAAGCCGTTCATGGATGACTTCTACACTAAGAGCTATGCCTTGGTTAACACTGCTCCTACTCCTGCTTTCCAGCTATGCTCTGCCACAAAACAACCCCAACTTTCGGGTCGAGGAGGTAGCCCGCAACCTGGGGGTGCCCTGGAGCCTGAAGTTCGCTCCCGACGGGCGCCTGTTTTTTACCCAACGCGACAGAGCTACCATCGGGGTAAGTGCGCTGGATTTGCGTACCGGCAGAATCACCACTTACGAGGGCGAGGCTGCCGTGCGCGACGAAGGCGAGGGCGGGGTGATGGGCCTCGAGCTCGATCCTGGCTTTGCCCGCAACAGCAAGCTCTATATCTGCTACTCCTACTGGAAGGACGGCCTTCAGAGCGACAATAACCGCCGCAACCGGCTCTCGAGCTTCGTCCTCTCCGCAGGCCGCCTTACCCAAGAAAAAGTCTTGCTCGATGAGATGCTGGGCTGGTGGAACCACAACGGCTGCCGGGTGGTGTGGGGTTCTGATAACAAATTGTATGTTTCGATGGGTGACGCTGGCGATGCACCCTCGAATATTCCGGGTGAGTTCGGCTTTGCAGCCAAGGCTCAGAGCTTGAAACTACTGGCAGGGAAAATATTCCGCATCAACCCCGATGGCAGCATTCCAACCGACAACCCGTTTTACAACCAGACCAGCGGAGCCGCCAGGGCCATCTGGACTTTGGGTCATCGCAACCCCCAGGGGCTTGCCTTCCAGCCGGGTACCGGACTCTTGTGGTCTACCGAGCACGGCCCCAACACCCGCGACGAACTCAATATCATCAAAAGGGGCAAGAACTACGGCTGGCCCCGATGCAGCGGCACCCAGCCTTTTGGCACGATCCTGACCGTGGCTGCCGACAACATCACTTTCAACTGCACTGGCGAAGACCTACGCGAGAGCTACCAGCCTGCCGTGCGCGAGTACGCAGGTGGCAACGAACCCACCATCGCCCCCAGCAATCTAATCTTTTACTCGGGCAATGCCTTTCCGCAGTGGAAAGGGAATTTGCTCTTCGTGACCCTCAAAACCGGACGGCTGTATCGGTTGGAGCTTCGGGGGGAACAAATCGCCAGGGAAGAAATCCTCATCAACAACCAGTATGGCCGCCTGCGCGACCTTGCAGTGGGGCCGGATGGTTTTATTTACATTTCCACCGATAATGGGCAGATTCTGAGCTTGAAACCCAACTTGTAGCCCACACACATCGGCCTCAGGCTGCGCTTGGCTAGACTGGAGCCATGCGAGCCATGGTGTGTTTTGCCCTGTTGGTGTTCGGTCTGGCGTCCGCCCAAACCATCAATCTGGTTCCAGTAACAAATAACCTCAGCCGCCCGTTGTTTCTAACCTATTCCCCCGACGACACCGGACGGCTGTTCATCGTGGAGCAGGGCGGCACCATCCGCATTCTGCAGGAAGGGCGGCTGCTGGCCGAGCCTTTCCTGGATGTCAGCAGTCTGGTTTCCTGCTGCGGTGAGCGGGGTTTGTTGGGCCTGGCCTTCCACCCCAACTTTCGCCAGAACAACCTGTTCTTCATCAACTACACCAACCGCCAGGGTAATACCGTAGTGGCCCGCTACCGCGCGAGCGGCAACCGCGCCGATGCCGCTTCAGCCCAGATAATCCTGACTATCGAACAGCCCTACGCCAACCACAACGGGGGTATGATCGCCTTTGGCCCGGATAACATGCTCTACATCGGCATGGGCGACGGCGGCGCAGGGGGCGACCCCATCAACGCGGGCCAGCGGCTCGACACCCTGCTGGGCAAGATTCTTCGAATAGACGTCAACCGCAGCGAAGGCAACCGGGCCTATGCCATTCCCGCCGATAACCCCACCCTGGCTGGACGCAAGAGCGAAATCTGGTCGTATGGCTGGCGCAACCCCTGGCGCTTCAGCTTCGACCGCCAGACCGGCGATATGTGGATTGCCGATGTGGGCCAGAACGCCGTGGAAGAGGTACACTTCCAGCCTGCCAGCAGCAAGGGGGGCGAGAACTACGGCTGGCGCATCATGGAGGGCGACCGCTGCTTCAACCCTCCCCAAAACTGCAACCGCGAGGGGCTGGTCATGCCCGTACTAACCTATACCCACGATCAAGGTCGCTCCATCACCGGGGGCTACCGCTACCGCGGCAGCGCCATGCCCGCCTTTCGCGGGGCCTACTTCTACGCCGACTACGTGAGTGGCCGCATCTGGGCCGCCACCCCGCAGGGTGACCGCTGGCAGAGCCGGGAAATTCTCCGAACCGACCTGAACATCAGCTCCTTTGGCGAAGATGCCGCTGGCGAGCTGTATGTGATTGACCACCGGGGCACCGTCTACCGCATGGCCCAGCGGTAAGCATCAAAAAAGCCTCCCGCTCGGGAGGCTAATAGTTTATCGAGCTTACTTCAAGGCAGGTAGTTGCCCGGCGTACCCAGGGTTTCGGGTTTTTCCGTCCATTCGCCGGCAATGCCCAGTTTCCAGGCGCCTGCGGCTCCGCTGGCGTTGGTGTAGCCCCCATATATGCCGAGGCGCACACCCCGCACAACGGTGTAATACAGGGAAGCGGTTATGTCATAGCCCAGGCTTAAGCCAAACGGATAGCGAAGACCCCCTTCCAGATAGGCATTGAGGTCGCGGGTCAATTCCAGCTTCAGGCCTGCATAGGCATTGGCCGCTGCGTTCAGCGTTACGGTCGGCACGACCACCAGGGTTGCGTCCAGGCCCGCGCCCCCATACAGCACGGCTGCATCGGCAATGCGCTGGGTGATGAAGATTTCCCCACCTGCATCGAAGTCGAAGCTGAAAGGACCGGGCAGGACAATCTGGTTCGAACCAAAGCGAATTGCCCCTTCCACATAGCCCGCATTGGATTCGTTGAGCTTAGCAACCCCCACCAACCCGGCGCGGCTGGCCAGTACAAACTGCCCGGCAAAAAAGCCAGGCCGCAAGCTAGCCCCGGCCACAATGTTTTCGGTCAGGTTAAGGGTGAAGTTGACGGCCGTTCCCCGGTAGCTGCGGTAGGGCGTGATGAACTGCCCGCCCACCAGTCCAAAGTCGGGTAAAAATTGGAGGTTGCCGGTGATAGAAAAGCCATCCGCCAGGGCCATGCTGCCGATTCCCAACGAAGCCATTACTGCCAACCAGATTTTTTTCATGCTTCCTCCTAAATTTTCAGTCACACACAACGTCACAAACGGCCCAATAATAGTGGCTTCACACACCGCCTAACTGAGACATGTCACAAATTCCCTTAATCTGACGCCAATACACACTAAGCCAGTGCCACAACTCACAGGCTTTGTAGTGGCCGCTGTTGAGCATCTCCTGCAATCGAGTTTTGGGATTTGAGCAAGGGTTCTACAAATCGCCCCCATGCACCTGGCTTAAGCAAAACGTCTGTCAAAAGCCCTGGCGGTACCGGTATGCTGTACACATGGCACGAACCAAGCAGGACATTTTGCATGAGTTGAAAGACCAGCAGGTGCGCTTTTTGCGTTTGCAGTTCACCGATATTTTAGGCATCAACAAGGTAGTGGAACTACCCGTCAACCAGTTCGAGAAAGCGCTGGATGGCGAAATTATGTTCGATGGCTCCTCTATCGAGGGCTTTGGTCGCACCGAGGTTGAAGAGTCGGACATGCTGCTGAAGCCGGATTACGACACCTTTGTGGTATATCCTAGGGAGCTCGAGCCCACCACCAAAGGCGCCGTAGCCCGCCTGATCTGCGATATCGCCTTCCCCGATGGCAAGCCCTTTGAGGGCGACCCCCGGCAGGTGCTCAAGCGACAGATCGAGCGGGCCCAGAAAAAAGGCTTCGACAACCTTTACGTGGGCAGCGAGGTGGAATTCTTCCTGTTCAACCGCAGTCCCGAAGGCAGCCCCACCACCCACACTTACGACCGAGCAGGTTACTTCGACCTGGCCCCCACCGATAAGGGCGAGGAAGCCCGGCGCGATATGGTAGATATGCTGGTTCGGTTAGGGTTGCCCCTCGAGGCCGCCCATCACGAGGGCGCCCCCGGCCAGCACGAAATTGACCTCAAATATACCGATGCTCTTCAGGCTGCCGACCACCTGACCACGCTCAAGTTTGTGGTTAAGCGTGTGGCCATCAACCACGGCCTGCACGCCACCTTCATGCCCAAGCCCGTTGCGGGCATCAATGGCTCGGGTCTGCACTTCCACCTTTCGCTTTTCAAAAATGGGCAAAACGCATTTTATGAACCTAAGGGCAAGCTGGATGTCTGGCCGCACCAGCTCTCCAAGACTGCCTTGCAGTTTATCGCGGGCCTCTTTGAGCACGCCGAGGGCATGGCCGCCATCACCAACCCCCTGGTCAATTCCTACAAACGGCTGACCCCCGGCTACGAGGCCCCAACCAGCGTGGCCTGGTCGGTTTCGCATCGCAGCGCCATGATTCGAGTTCCCAAACGGCGTGGAGTAGGCACTCGGGCGGAATTCCGCTTTCCCGACCCCTCCTGCAACCCCTACCTGGCCCTGGCGGTGATTCTGGGCGCGGGGCTCGAGGGTATCGAGAGCAACCTGACCCCCCCGCCCCCCATCGAACGCGATGTGTACGAACTTTCGGTTCGTGATAGGCGCAAATACCGGGTCAGCGAGATGCCTGGAACCTTGCGTGAAGCCCTGGAAGCCCTGCAAAAGAACCGCGTTGTACGCAATGCCCTGGGCGAACAGGTCTACAAAGATTTTCTCAACGCCAAGCGGGTGGAGTGGGACTCATACCGCATTGCGGTGCACGAGTGGGAGCTGAACCAGTACCTTGCCGAGTACTGACCCATAGCCGAGAATGGTACGAACCCCCATTCTCCCGACCCCTCTCCGCCTGTCAGTGGATGGCCAGGCAAAAATCAATCAGTCGTCGCTGTTGGTCTCAACTCCTCAGCAGAGATGGGGATGCAATTGTGATTTGAAGAAGGTTTGCAGTCTCGCAAAAATTGTGTACCCTCTAAATGGCTGGAAAACAAATACAACGTCCGACGTTGACACATGTCGGCATAGGTTGGGTAGAATGAACCAGCCGTTCTTTGGCTAAAGAAAAGTACAGGAGGATTCGGCATGAGGAAAATCGCAATTCTAGCGCTAGGCGCGTTGGCCCTGGGTGTGGCTGCAGCCCAGTCCAACGTCATCAAGATCGCTTCGGTCTCGCCTTTGTCAGGGCCCCAGTCGGGTCTGGGTACCGCCATTTCGCAGGGCACCCAGATGGCCATTGAAGATGCCCAGGCCCGCTTCCAGCAGCTTGGCTTCCAGCTCCAGTTTGCCCCCCAGGACGACCAGGCAACTCCTGATGTGGGCGTGGCAGTTGCCCGTCGTATTGTCAACGACCCCGACCTGCTGGGAATTGTGGGCCACCTGAACTCGGGTGTGGCCATTCCCTCCTCAGAAATTTACAAGGATACCAACCTGGTCATGGTCTCCCCGGCCAACACCAACCCCCGCGTCACCGACCGTGGCTACCTTAACGTCAACCGCATCTGCGGGCGTGATGATGTGCAAGGGCCTGTAGGAGCCGAATACGCCGTAAAGGTGCTCAAGCGCACCCGCCTCTTTGTAATCCACGACAAGACCCCCTACGGCCAGGGCCTGGCGGAAGCCTTCGCAAACCGCGCCAAGGAGCTGGGAGCCAACGTAGTGGCCCTGGTGGGCACCGAGGAAGCCTCTAACTTCCAGCCCCTGATCCTCCAGATGCGCGCCCAGCGCCCCGATCTGGTCTACTACGGCGGCATCTACGATAAGGGTGGTGTGCTGGTCAAGCAAATGCGCGAACGGGGTATTACCGCTACCTTCATGGGCGGCGATGGTCTGGATGCTTCCGACCTGGTGAAGATAGCGGGCAGCGCCTCGAAAGGCGTGCTCTTCACCACCACTGCCGGCCCCATCAGCACCTTGCCCAAGGCGGCAGCTTTCGCCCAACGCTACAAGGCTAAATTCGGTAAAGACCCCGAAGCCTATGCAGTGTATGCCTTCGACGCTGCCAACGTGATTCTGACTGCTATCGAGGCAGCCATCAAAGCCAATGCCGGTAAGAAGCCAACCCGCGAACAGGTAGCCCGTGCGGTACGCGAAGTCAAGCTGGACGGCTTGACCGGACGTATCGAGTTTGACAGCAAGGGCGACCGCAAGCTCTCGGACTACTATGTTGTGGGCATGAAGGAAGCCAAATACCCCGGTGAAGTGTTGCGGGTGATTCAGTTTGCACCCCCGGCAGCTCGCCAGTAAGCTAAGCCCTTTACAGATGACTCCTGCTCTTGCGGGAGTCATCTTTTTGTGTGGGCTGGGCTCAATCAAAATTTGTTCGCAGGGTCAAGGTTGCGCTCAGCACACCAATAAATCCCCATTGTCAGCTCGCGCAGCAACCTATATACTCTGGCAGGCTAAAGCGGAAAAGAATGCACCCATGAAACTATATGCGTGCATTCGTATAATCTCAGGCCAGGAGGTTTTTCTTGACGGTTGCCGACCTATTCGCGATCATGCCGCAAACGCTCCTCGAGGGGCTCTTGCTAGGCTTTGTGTATGCCATGGTAGCCCTGGGCTACACCATGGTCTACGGGGTGTTGGGGCTGATAAACTTTGCCCATTCCGAGGTCTTCATGATCGGGGCGGTGATTGGCCTCGAGGTCTTCCGCTT
Organism: Meiothermus sp. CFH 77666; assembly: GCF_017497985.1. Lineage (NCBI taxonomy): Bacteria > Thermotogati > Deinococcota > Deinococci > Thermales > Thermaceae > Meiothermus > Meiothermus sp. CFH 77666. Next base: position 47,882 of record NZ_JAGDFV010000004.1, on the reverse strand, counting down.
CTGGGGCAACCCCGATGCGCCGGTCATCTCCAATCCCTTCCTGCTGCTTTTTGTGGCGTTGGTTTTTGCGGCGGTAGGCTCGGGCACCATGGCAGTGCTGGTGGAGCGGTTTGCCTATCGTCCACTGCGCAAGCGGGGCAGCAAAAACATTCTGGTTCCCATGATTACGGCCATCGGGGTCTCGTTTTTGCTGCAAGACCTCACCCGCATCTATGCCGCACTAAGGCACAACGAGTTCAATATGCAGTACCGCACCTTTGATGCCCTGAACACCACCCTGATGCTACCGCTCCAGACCACCATTCAGGTCAAGGGCATCATCATCATCGTGGTCTCTGTGCTCATGCTGGTTGGACTAACCTATCTGGTCAACCGAACCAAGCTCGGCAAGGCTATTCGGGCAGTTTCGCAAGATATGCAGACCGCCGCCCTGATGGGCATCAACCCCGATGTCATCATCTCGCGCACTTTTTTGATTGGGGGTTCGCTGGGTGGGGTGGCCGGGGTCTTGTTCGGCTTGCTATACACCAATGTGACCCCCTATTCGGGCGTCTTACCTGGGCTGAAGGCCTTCACCTCTGCAGTACTCGGAGGTATTGGCAACATCCCCGGGGCCATGGTCGGAGGACTGGTACTGGGGCAGCTCGAGACCCTCTCGGGCACCTACCTGCCTTTCCTGACCAATGGCAACTTCGGTACCGAGTATAAGGACGTATTCGCGTTCCTGACGCTGGTGCTGCTGCTTTTGTTCCGGCCCCAGGGTTTGTTTGGGCAGAATGTGAGTGAGAAAGTATGAGTGCCCTCCATCGCTTTGCGCTTCCCCTCTCCATCGGCCTGACCGCCCTATCTGCCGCCGGGGTGCTACTCTCCCTGCTGGGCCAACCTGTTGTATCGAGCGGACTGCTCAATGTGCTGCTGGTACTGGGCGTTGCCTCGGTGATGGGGCTGCGCCTGCCTACCGGCTGGCGCTCAGGTCTGCTGGCCGTACTGGCCCTGGCCCTAACCATCCTGCTGCGCACCAACACCGATGACAAAATTGCGTTTTACCTGCTGCTGGCCGTCTTGATTGCCTCTTTTTTGCTACCCAATCTGACGCAGTTGGTGCGGATCGCGCTGGGCACGTCCATTCTGCTGATTGCAGTACCCATTGCCGGTCTTTCCAATTCGTTTTTGTTCGAGCTGGGTATCCAGATTGGCATTTTTGCGGCCCTGGCCCTGGGGCTGAACGTGGTGGTGGGTCAGGCCGGTCTGCTGGATTTAGGGTTTGCCGCCTTTTTTGCCATTGGGGCCTATACCTGGGGTATTTTCGGTTCTCCACAAGCCGCCCAGTTTATTGATGGCTTTCCCGCCCAGGGGCTCCCTGGCAACTACCTTTTCTTGTTCATGGCCCTGGCCATCATTACCGCGGCCATCACCGGGGTGCTGATTGGGTTGCCTGCTTTGCGGCTGCGGGGCGATTATCTGGCCATCGTAACGCTGGGACTGGGCGAAGTGGTGCGGGTCTTTGCCAACAACCTCGATAAACCCCTCAACATCACCAACGGCCCCCAGGGTATCACCCCGGTCAATCGCCCCGATGTGGGCATCCTGGCCGACTTTCTCCGGGCCATCGGGGCCGAGCGCATCTATGGCCGGCCCATTGACGATGCCATTACCTATTCCTTCTTCTTCTACTTGCTGGTGTTGGTGGTCATTGGCATCGTGGTTTTGGTCAATGTCCGGCTCGCCAACTCCCGCTTTGGCCGGGCCTGGGTGGCCATCCGCGAAGATGAGATTGCGGCCAAGGCCATGGGGATTCCCCTGCTCCCGACCAAGCTGATCGCCTTTGCTACAGGGGCCGCCTTCTCGGGCATCATGGGCGCAGTCTTTGCAGCCAAGCAGACCTTTGTGAGCCCGGAGTCCTTCACCTTGCAAGCCTCGATTAACATCCTGGCTTTTGTGATTCTGGGTGGAATGGGCTCGATTGGCGGAGCCGTGGTAGGAGCGGCTGCCGTAACCGTACTCAACCTCGGCATCCTCAAGGACTTCTCCGACCTGCTCAACACCTGGCGGCAGACCGGGGTCAACATCCTGGGCTATAACATGGCCAACCTGCCTCCCCAGCTTAACCCTGCCAAGTATGAACGTCTGGTGTTTGGTTTGATCTTGATTTTGATGATGATCTTCCGGCCCGAAGGGCTAATTCCTGAGCAACGGCATAAAGCGGAGTTACAGGAAGCCCGTCAGGAAGCCCAGGAAGGGGGTGGCAAATGAGCGAGCTGGCCCTGGATGTGCAGAAGGCCACCAAGAAGTTCGGTGGGTTGGTGGCGGTTAATGATGTGAGTTTGCAGGTACGGCCCAAGGAGATTTTTTCGGTCATCGGCCCCAACGGCGCAGGCAAAACCACCTTTTTCAACCTGCTCACCGGCATCTACAAACCCGATACGGGCCGGGTGGTGTTTTTTGGCAAGGATATTACCGGTTACTCGCCGGATAGGGTAGCCCGCACCGGCATTGGCCGCACCTTTCAGAACATCCGGCTGTTTAAGGCCATGACGGTTCTGGAAAACGTGCTGGTAGGGCACCACAGCCTGACCCGCCAAACCTACTTCGATGCGCTTTTCTACACCCCCCGGTTTCATGCCTCGGAAAAAAAAGCCAAGGCCCGGGCCATGGAGCTGCTCGCTTACATGAACCTGGACAAGCGGGCGGAAGAGCTGGCCTCGGGGCTTTCGTATGGGGAGCAGCGCAGGCTCGAGATTGCCCGCGCCATGGCCCTGGAACCCAAACTGCTGTTTTTGGACGAACCCGCCGCCGGCATGAACGAGCAGGAAACCGAAGACCTCAAGGTGCGGGTTCGCAAGCTACGCGACGAGCTGGGCCTGACCATTGTGCTGATTGAGCACGACATGGCCATGGTGATGAGCATCTCGGATCGAATTGCGGTGCTCGAGTATGGCTCCAAGATTGCCGAGGGGCTGCCCGCCGAAATTCGCAACAACCCCAAGGTCATCGAAGCCTATCTGGGCAAAGGCGCGGCAGGACAGGCCGGAGGGGGTACCCATGCCTCTGCTTGAAGTTAAGGACATCCATACCTATTACGGTCACATCCACGCACTCAAGGGCATCTCGCTCACGGTGGAAGAGGGCGAGATCGTCACCCTGATCGGCGCCAACGGCGCAGGCAAGAGCACCACCCTGCGCACCATCAGCGGCATGAACAAGCCCCGCAAGGGGGAGGTTATTTACAAGGGCTCCCCTATTCACAAAATCCCTGCCGACAAGATTGTGGGGCTGGGCATCGGGCACGTACCCGAAGGGCGGCGCATCTTCCCCCGTATGACGGTGGAGGAGAACCTCGAGATGGGGGGCTTTCTGATCAACAACCCCAAGGTGGTGCAGGAGCGCAAGGAGCAGGCCTTTACCCTGTTTCCCCGCCTGGCCGAACGGCGAAATCAAAAAGGGGGTACTCTCTCTGGTGGCGAACAGCAGATGCTGGCCATTGGCCGGGCCTTGATGCAAGACCCCAAGCTCCTGCTGATGGACGAACCCTCGATGGGGCTGGCCCCCGTGCTGGTGGATTTTATCTTCGAGATTATCCAGAAACTCAACCAGCAGGGCAAAACCATTCTGTTGGTGGAACAAAACGCCCGTCTGGCCCTGCAGATTGCCCACCGGGGCTATGTCTTGCAAACCGGCCACCTCACCATGAGCGGCCCGGCCAAGGAGCTAGCAGCCCGGCCCGAGATTCAGGAAGCCTATCTGGGAGGGCATTGAGCATTAGCGCAAAGCCATCCGCTGAAAGCTGAGGAGTCAGGCGATGAAAGCCAAATTTGCCCATACGGCCAGCCTGCCGGGCCTCGAGGTGCCCGGAGCGGTGCTGCGTCCCTTTGCAGGCAAACAACTGATGCTGATGCGGGCCGAAGGTAAAGCGGGCTCGCCCTTAGCGCCCCATGCCCACCCCCACGAGCAGATTACCCTGGTGGTCTCGGGGCGGCTGCGGCTGCGGATAGGGGCAGAGTGGCTCGAGCTCGGCCCCGGCGATATTGCCCACGTACCCTCGGGCGTTGAGCACGAGGCGTTTTTTATCGAAGATAGCGTGGTGTTTGACGCCTTCCATCCGGTACGGCAGGACTTGCTAGACAAGCTCAAGTAAGGGTTAAGACCGTACCTGGGCATTGTCATTTTGCGGGGGGGGTTGCGCTGGTAAAGTACGCCCGAGGCTAGGAGGTATCATCATGCGTAGGTTCTTGTGGGCGGGCCTGGGGGTTTTGGGGTTGTTGGGAATCTTCGCGGCTTGCCAGAACAACTCGGGCCCCAACACCGGGCTACCAACCTGCCCGAACACCATAGGCATCGAGGGCTTTGCCTATAATCCTTCCAGTTGCAAAATCAGCGTGGGGCAGAGTGTGTCCATCGCGGCTAGCCCCACCCACCCCCTGCGGGGTCTGGGAACGGGCAACCCCATCACGGCTACCCCCACCACCACCACCCAGAGCTACACCTTTAGCACGGCAGGAACCTACGAATACGAGTGTACTGCCCACAGTGCGCAGGGCATGAAAGGCTCCATCACGGTAGTGAGCCCCTGAAAAGCCGATACAATCGGCCCATGCAAGCCCAAGTGACCACCTACTACCTCGAGATGCTCTCCCCCAACGAACTGCGTCCCAAGCACGCCCAAATAGAGGGGCTTTTGGTCATGAAAGCTGAAATTCCTTGCGCCGAGTTGCAACACTTCCTCTACCGAAGCGTGGGGGGCAACTGGTACTGGTACGAAAAGGCCCACTGGACCTACCAGCAGTGGTGGGAATACGCCCAGAACCCCAACCTGCACACCTGGGTGGCTTACCTGAAGGGCACCCCGGCAGGTTACTTTCAGCTCGAGGTGCAGCTCGAGGGAAACGTCGAGATTGTCTATTTTGGCCTCATGCAACAGTTTAGCGGGATGGGACTGGGAGGCCATTTGCTAACGTGTGCGCTCGAGGAAGCCTGGCGGCTGGGGGCGAGGCGGGTCTGGGTGCATACCTGCTCCCTGGACCACCCGGCGGCCCTCGCCAACTACCAGGCCAGGGGCATGCAGCTTTACAAAGCCGAAACCACCAAAATGGAAATACCCGACCAGACCCCAGGTCTGTGGGATGGTGCCTGAGCGGGTATTCGCGGGAGCGAAAAAAGCGTCTTCACGCTGGCTGGCCTACGCAGCTGAAGGGTCAATTTCACGCTCGCCAAACCACTCGCTGGCTTTGCGGCGGGCCTGCTCCTTGACAGCGGGGGTAATGTAGGCTGCTACCGTACTCACCGCTACCAGTAAAACGCTCAGATCATCGGTAAAACCTACCAATGGCGCCAGGTCGGCTACCAGATCGAAGGGCAGCAAAAAGTACACCAGGGCACCGATGATGGTGCGCTTAGCCCAGGCCGGGGTCTCCGGGCGCTGCAGGGCGTAGTAGAGCCAGAGGGCTTTTTCGACCACTTCGCGGCCCGCCTTGCGGGCAAACCGGCTTAGCTTGTGCCAAAAATCGGCATCGCTGTAGCGCTCGGTGGCGTTAATCTCAATCACTTCCACTTTTTGAATCTCGTTGGCCACGGTTGGCCCTCCCGTTTCGCCAGAGGCTGGACGAACAAAAGAGCGTATGTTCCACCCCAAACCGCCGGGTGTAATGTTCATGGTAGCAGCAAAGCCGAAACCTGCATGAGTAAAGGCCAGGCAACCCAAAGTGTAATCTGGGCTTCAAGAATGGGGTCGTTTTTTTGCGTATTCTGACGCCACGTAGCAAGAAGCTCCCCTGCATGCTGTGTGTGCGGGGGCTTCGGTAGATGTATCACAACCCTTTCTGCGGCTTCTTACTCCAGTAGAGCCACCTGACTGGGCTAAACGTATGCAGCTAGCACACGCTCGGTGATTCTGTCAGCTGGAAAGAAGCCCCTGGGGAAAAGCTACGAACGGAGGAGAATATGCGATTCAAACTGTTGGCCGCACTAGCACTGGGACTGGGCCTATCGGTGGCCTTTGCCCAGACCCGTACCCTGATTATTGCCCAGGGTACCGACCCCACCTCACTGGACGCCCCGCTGGCCACCGACTCCCCCTCGGCCACGGTGGCCAGTCACGTGGTAGAGACTCTCTTTTACTACACCCCGGACGGCAAAATTGTGCCTCAACTGGTGGAACGCTACAGCTTCAGCCCTGACCGCAAAGTGCTCACCCTGACGCTGCGCAAAGGCATCAAGTTCCACGACGGTACTGAGCTCAATGCCGAGGCGGTGAAGTTCAACCTCGAGCGCCTGGTCTCCCAGGAACTGGCTTCGTCCTTCGCCTTCCTGCTGCGCGGACGGGTTAGCGCCATCGAAACCCCCGACCCGCTCACCGTACGACTGCGGATGCCCGAGCCTTTCGCCCCGGTGCTGGCCCACCTGACCCATAGCTCCACCGCCATCCAGAGCCCCGCCGCCATCCGCCGCCTGGGCGCTGGCTACCGCGACAACCCCGTAGGCACCGGCCCCTACAAGTTCGACCGCTGGCAGAAGGGGCAGTTCGTGGAGCTGGTTCGCAACGATGACTACTGGGGCAAAAAACCTGCCATCGAGCGCCTGCGCTTCCTGGCGGTGCCCGAAGCCACCACCCGAATGGCCCTGGTTGAAACCGGGCAGGCCCATGTAGCGGTGCGGGTTCCGCCGCAGGACGTTCAGCGCCTCAGCGCCCGCCCCGAGATTAACGTGGTAACCACCCCCAGCGTGCGCACCATCTTCCTCTACTTCAACCAGACCAAGAAGCCCTTTGACGATGTACGGGTACGCAAGGCCATCAACCACGCCATCAACAAGGAAGAAATTGTGCGGTTTGTGCTGGGCGGTTTTGGTCGGGCCTCCGATGCGCCCATCAGCCCGGGCATCTTTGGCTATACCAAAATCGGCAGCTACGAGTACAACCCCAACCTGGCCCGTGAGCTACTGGCCCAGGCAGGCTATAATGCCCAGAACCCCCTGCGCTTCACCCTTTCCAGCCCCAACGGGCGCTATCTGCAAGACATTCGCGTAGCCGAGGCCATCCAGAGCCAGCTCCGCGCTGTGGGGGTACAGGCCCAGATCCAGACCCTCGAGTGGGGCGCTTACCTGGCCGCCAGCAACCAGCCCCGTGAGCGCAACGAGTTCCAGGTGGCCATGCTGGGCTGGGGCACCGTGACCGGCGATGCCGACTACGGCCTGTTTGGGCTATTCCACACCTCCCAGCAAGCCCCCAACGGCTTTAACCGGGGTTTCTACTCCAACCCCCGCCTGGACCGCATCCTCGAGCAGGCTCGGGTGGCCACCAACCCCCAGGCCCGGCAACAGCTCTACCGCTCGGCCATGCAGATTATCTACAACGATGCGCCCTGGGTCTTCCTGCATGCAGAGCAGCAGGTTACGGCCATTCGCCGCGAGGTACAGGGCTTCATCGTTCACCCCACCGAACGCCTGATTGCCACCGAAGCCAGCTTCCGCACCTCTGCCGAACGCTAGACCCTGGCCTAAAGCCCCGCCACGGGCAAGCGTGGCGGGCTTTTCTTGCAGGAGCAGGCCATCTTGGGTAGGATGTCCTGCGCGGCTTAAGAGCTTCTAAAGGTATGTTTATTCTCACACCCGGCTCCACATATCCTTGGGTACTTCACCCGCAACATGCAACCTGGCAGACTGTCCTGCGAGTTCAACCCACGCCATACATTGGGCCGCACGAAACCGCCCGCAGCTCGAGACCCACTCCATGACCACCTACATCGCCCGCCGCTTGCTGACCGTGATCCCCACCCTGCTGGGGGTTTTGCTGGCCGTGTTTCTCATGGTACGGCTGGCCCCCGGCGACCCCGCCCAGTTGCTGGCCGGAGAGTTCGCCACACCCGAAACCCTGGCCGATATCCGTCAGCGCTTTGGTCTGGATCAGCCATGGCATGTGCAGTTGGGCCTCTATGCCGTCAACGTACTGCGGGGCGACCTTGGACAATCGGTTCGCACCCGCAAACCGGTGACCTATGAGCTCAGCCAGTACTTTCCCAACACCCTTCGGCTCACCCTGGGAGCCATGCTGGTCGCGCTGCTCATTGGCATTCCGGCGGGCATCATCGCCGCCATCCGGCCCGGCACCGTGTTTGACTTGCTGGCCATGCTGGGGGCCCTGATTGGGGTTTCGATGCCGGTGTTCTGGTTTGGTCTGATGGCCATTCTGATTTTCTCGGTGCAGCTCGGGTGGTTTCCCGTGGCCGGTACGGGCACGCTCTGGCATCTGGTTCTGCCCGCCATCACCCTGGGCACCGGTACCGCCGCCATCCTGGCCCGCATGACCCGCAGCGCGATGCTCGAGGTGCTCTCGCAGGACTACATCCGCACCGCCCGGGCCAAGGGCCTCACCGGGCGGGTGGTGGTGTTCAAACATGCCCTGCGCAACGCCCTGATACCAGTCGTAACCATCACCGGCCTCCAGTTTGGCGGCCTGCTGGAAGGCGCGGTCATCACCGAAACGGTGTTTGCCTGGCCCGGCATCGGGCAGTTGCTGGTGGGTTCGATTCTGGCTCGAGACTACCCTGTCGTCCAGGGCGCGGTACTCCTGATTGCGGTGGCCTTTATCCTGATCAACCTGGTGGTAGACCTGCTCTACGGGGCCATTGACCCCAGGATTCGCTACGACTGACCCTCTCAGAGGTTTTCACGTGACCAAGCCCATCCAAACTGCTCCAACTGCACCTGCCAGAAGGGAGGTTCCCCGCTGGCGGCGGCGCCTGTTCCGCAGTCCGCTGGCCATTGCCGGGTTCATCTTCATTGGCGTTTTTGTCCTGGTGGCGGCGTTTGCTCCGTTCATCTCGCCCTATAGCCCGGTGGAACAAAACCTGCGCGGCACCTATGTACCCCCCATGCGGGTGGAGTTCCGGGGCCCGGAAGGCCAGTCGGGCCTGTGGGTGCGCGAGGTCACCCGCACGCCGCTGGGCCAGATTGAGCTAGGTCAGGAGTTGTATCCGATTAAGTTCTTTGTGCGGGGCGAGCCCTGGGTCTGGTGGGGGGGTCTCCTGAAGAGCGACCTGCACCTGTTCGGGGTGGACGGCCCCATCAAGTTTTACCTGCTGGGCTCGGACGAGCAGGGCCGTGATATCCTGAGCCGCCTGGCCCACGGGGCCTGGATCTCCCTCTCGATTGGCCTGATCGCGGTGGCCATTGGCCTCTCGGTGGGTGTACCGGTGGGGCTGGTCTCGGGCTACTTCGGGGGCACCTTCGACCTGATCGCACAGCGCATTGTGGAGGTCATGCTCTCGTTTCCGGGCATCCTGCTGGCCATCGTGCTGGTGGCCACCCTGGGCACTGGCCTGACCAACGTGATGATTGCAGTGGGAATTGCCGCCATTCCGGTCTATGCCCGACTGGTGCGGGGTTCGGTGCTGGCCCTGCGGGATCGGGAATATGTGGAGGCCAGCCGGGCCCTGGGCAACCGTAACCGGCAGATCATGCTGCGGCACATCCTGCCTAACGCCCTATCCCCCATCATCGTGCAGTCCAGCCTGCAGATGGCGGTGGCCATCCTGTTTGCCGCCGGGCTGGGCTTTCTGGGCCTGGGCGCCCGCCCCCCCGAGCCGGAGTGGGGCCTGATGCTGGCTCGAGGCCGCGAGTACCTGGCCACCGCCCCCCATGTGGCCACTTTTCCAGGGCTGGCCATCATGTTCGTGGCGCTGGGCTTCAACCTGCTGGGCGATGCTCTGCGCGATGCGCTCGACCCCCGGGCCGTGCGGTAAGGGTCGCCATAGGCAAGCTGCCGACTGACCCCGCGCGATGCAAGCAACCCCCGCTTTGCCTCACCTCCTCCCACTGGGAGAAGGGTTTTTACTTGTAGTACTCCAAAACGCTGTTCCCAAAGAATGTTTTTCTCAGCACCTTTGCACTCCCTGATTCCGCGCTACACCTTTATCCGCTTCTCACCCCGACCCAACCCAGCCCCCAGGCTTTTGAGCAAAGATTCACCCAAGGCCGTTCGCTCACCCAAAGCCGCTAAGATGGAGACATGAAACCATGGGTGGGCCTAACGATGTTATTCCTGGCCAGTTGTGTACCACAACCGGGGCAGCAACCCTATCAACTGAGTGAGATACAGGTGCTCTTCGCCGAGAACACCGAGCGCTGGACGTATTTTTACGGTGAACCCCAGGCCGTGCGGCTGGGTGAGCGCAGCCTGGCCCTGACCCGTGGCCCGTCGGCCAGTCCTCTGGCCGTGGCCGATGCCCTGCTGGTGGATGGCGAGGCCCTCTACCGGGAGATTAACCCTGCCCTGCCCCGCGTAGCCCAGACCACCCGTACCTTCCCCGGTTTGCAGTTCGTGGTGCGTACCAGCCGCAACGTGCAGAGCGTCTGGCTGTTTGATGGAAGCTGGTCGCGGCTGGGCAATGTCTTTGCCAGCAATGCCGCACAGGTGGTCGAAAACCGGCCTGGCGCACCCCGACTGGCTCCCCTCTCGGAAGCCGAAAACGAGGCGGTGCTGCGGGAAATCCTGGGCCGCCGGGGGGGGCGTCCGGTGGTGGTGTATGAAATTGAGCCGCCTTTGGTGCCCAACCGCTATGAGCCCGCCCCCAACCAGAGCCGGGTAGCGGCTCTGGCCGTGCAGTATGGCCTCGAGACGGAGCTAACCCTTATGCCCCCTACCCCCAACCCCACCCCGCGCATCCTGCAACAAGGCGGCCAGTCCGCCTACACCGCCCAGAACCCGGCGGCCTACCTGGTCAGCAACACCAGTCAGATGGTAACGCTCTGGCGCCTGGCTACGGGTAACCAGATTCCCCAGCCGGCCACGCCGGCAGTGGACTTCAATCTGAGCCGGGTGGTGGCCTTCTTCTGGGGCCAAAAACCCACCGGTGGCTACAGCGTGCAGTATGTAAGCAGCCAGCTTTCGGACAATACCCTGCGGGTCACTTTGCGCCTGAACAGCCCAGCGCCGGGGGCCATTCTGACCCAGGCCCTCACCAGTCCCTTTGTGCTGCTGGAAGTGCCGGGGCGCTTTACGCGGGTGGAGTTTGTGGATCCAAGCGGGCGGGTGCTGGCGAGCGCAGGCAATTGAAGCCTGGGCTAGCGCCGTCCCAGGCAGAGAGAACCCTGTCCAGGCGCCAGCCTGTTAGAACGTGGGGGGTAGGTGGTGGGCTTCGGACGTCTACCCCCGACTCCCCCATCTCCCACTTCCGATAGCATGCACAAACAGTCTGCGATCCCCACATCCCTTGGTTCAAACCGCCAACCGTCCAGGAGGTGAGACCACACTACACACGGGAAGCCCTCGAGCGGCTCCCGACCCTTACGAAGCGTCTCCCCTACCCTTCGAATCCCTGCGGCCCCTAAAAACCATCCGGAAGGGAATTTCGCGCAGGCCCAGGTCTTCGCCGATGCGGTTGCGCAAGAAGCCCTCGAAAGCCCGCGTCACGAACTCGGGGTGGTTGCAAAAAAAGACAAAGGTCGGGGGGGCCACCTCGGGCTGGGTCAGGAAAAAGAGCTTGAGGGGCTTGCCCTTGAAGTTGGGGAGCATGGTCTGGGTGCTCCAGACCGAGAGCCAGCGGTTGAGCTCGGCGGTCTCGAAGCGCACTCGAGCCAGCTCGTAAAGCCGGGCCGCTTCCGAGAGCAGCTTGTGCAGGTTCTGCTTGGTGACGGACGAAACGTAGAGAATGGGCAGGTGCTGGATGTGCGACAGTTTGAGGGCCAGGTCGGCCCGCACCCGCTTGGCTTCTTCTTTACTTTCAATCAAGTCCCACTTGGTAATGGTCACGATTACCGGTTTACCGGCGTCCAGGGCCTCGTTGGCCAGCTTGAGCTCGTGGTCGCCAAGTTCCCTGGGGTCTACAACCAGCAAAACCACGTCGGCATCCAGGATGGCCTGGTGGGCGCGTCCAATGGCCTGTTCTTCGACCCCGGTCTCGGGGCGCTTGCGGATACCGGCGGTGTCTACCAGCAAGAACCGGCTGCCCCCGTAGTTGAACTCCACGTCAATGGTGTCGCGGGTGGTGCCGGGGATTTCCGAGACAATCACCCGCTCCTCGCCCAGAATGGCATTGAGCAGGCTGGACTTGCCCGCGTTGGGGCGGCCCACGATGGCCAGGCGGATGGGCACCACCTCGGGCTCACTCTCGCCCTGGCGCACCGGCAGCATGGCCCAGATGCGCTCCAGGAGCTCGTCAAAACCCCGGCTGTGGGCCGCACTGGTAGGAACCGCTTCGCCAAAGCCCAGGGCGTAAAAGTCGCCCAGGTAGGCCTGGTGCTTGGGGTCGTCTATCTTGGTGGCTACCAGCAGCACCGGCTTGCCCTGGCGGCGCAAGAAGTCGGCAACCTCGAGGTCGGCGGTCACAATGTCGCTGCGTCCATCCACCGCAAACAGCACCAGGTCGGCGTCCTGAATGGCCCGTTCCACCTTTTGCTTGATTTTCTTTTCCCACACGTCCCCCGACCACAAGCCCCCGGTATCCACCAGCTTGAAGCGGCCTTGCTCGCTCTCCACCACACCCTCTTTGAGGTCGCGGGTAACCCCCGGCACATCGGCCACCACTGCAAACTGGCTCCCGGCCTTGGCGTACTTCTCGGGTGCGGCCCGCAACCCCAATAGTTTGTTGAACAGGCTCGACTTGCCCACATTGGGGCGACCCACAATCACCACTCGGTACATAGTTCCACTCGCATTCGCTTCAAGGACGGCCTCGGTCAGTACTGGCCCTTATCCTTTGCCACCTTCCCACTCTCCACTGAAGGAGAGGGTGGCAACACCGTCTTGTTCTCGATTCAGGCTCTGCCACGCAAAACAGGGGAAGTGTCGCCGGGTGAGGGGGCTTCAGGCGCAGGGTAGGGGTTGGTGGGGCAGCGTTACCTGAATCCACAAACAGCATCCTTGATGTTACCATGCGCTCGAGGTATGAAACCCAAGGTCTGTCTGGTGGTGGGCATGGGGCGGGGCATCGGGCTGAGCGTGGCCCGGCGCTTTGGTCGGGAGGGGTATCGCCTGAGCCTGATTGCCCGCAGTGAAGCCCGTCTGGAAGACTACGCCAGCGCCCTCGAGCTCGATGGCTGCACGGTCAAAACCTTTCCTGCCGACATCACCCGCACCCCCCAACTGATTTCGGCGGTGAGAGAAACCGAAAAGCAGCTCGGGCCCATCGAGGTCTTGATTTACAACGCCTATGCCTCGGCGGGCAGCCGCGCCTCGGAACTCAGCCTGGAGGCCCTCGAGGACACCCTCAAGGTCAACCTGTACGGGGCGCTGGTGGCGGCCCAACTGGTGATCCCGGGCATGCTCTCGCGCCGCAAAGGCACCCTCCTCTTTACCGGGGGCGGCCTGGCCCTGAACCCCGCGCCCGACCTGGCTGCGCTCTCCATTGGCAAAGCCTCGCTACGCGCCCTGGTGGGCGCACTCAGCAAGGAGCTCTACCACGAAGGCATCCATGCGGCCACGGTGACCATTGTGGGCCAGGTGAAGCGCAACACCTCCTTCGACCCCGACCTGATTGCCGAAAAATTCTGGGAGCTGCACACCCAGCCGCCCGGCAGGTGGAAGACCGAGGTGGTCTACCAGGGACAGGGATGAAATGCCTTGTATAGCCAAACCAGCGCGTATACCACCCCCTGCTGGTGATGCACGTCTCGAGTCGCCAGTGACCCCGTTCCTGGATTTCGACTCCAGGGTTTGCGGAATTTGACCGGCGTTGATACAGCAAAAATGCCTTAGCAGGCCGGGTTGCACCGTCTTAAGGCATATAACCAGCTTTTACCGACGCATGTGATGGGGGTGGGCAGTGAGCGGTAGGAGGTAGGACTCTAACATCTATCCCCTGCCCCCTACCCCCCACCCCCTACGCTATGCACAGTGTTTGCGTAAAGCCCGCATTGAATGCCATCACCTGACCGAACAGCCTATACTCTTCAGGTGTGAGCCGTTCTGTACCCAATACCCTCTCCCGCCTGGTGGAATCGGCACCGTTCAATCGCTTCGTGACCGCCATCATCCTGTTCGCGGCGGTGCTGGTGGGCCTCGAGACCTATCCCGCCCTGATGGAGCGCTACGGCCCTGCCCTCCACCTGCTCAACAACCTGGTGCTGGCCCTGTTTGCCCTCGAGGTACTGCTCCGCATGGCGGCCCTCTGGCCCCGGCCCCTGCGTTATTTTCAGAGTGGCTGGAATGTATTCGATTTCGCCATTGTGGCCTTTAGCCTGCTGCCAGGGCTGGGAACGTATGCAGTGGCGGCCCGCCTGCTACGGCTCTTGCGCGTGCTGCGGCTGATCCGTACCCTGCCCGACCTGCAGATTATTTTGGGAGCCCTGCTCAAAAGCATCCCCTCCATTGGCTGGGTGCTGGTCTTGATGCTGCTCCTGCTCTACATCTACGCGGTGGCCGGGGTGTTTTTGTTCGGCCAGGGCGACCCCTTCCACTTCGGCAACCTGCACACCGCCCTGCTCACCCTCTTCAGCATCCTGACCCTGGAAGGCTGGGTGGATATACTCCGCATCCAGTATTTCGGCTGCGATCGCTTCGAGCTGCCCGACCCTGCCCTGTGTACCCAGCCAACAGCCCAGCCCCTGCTGGCGGTGGTTTACATGGTCTCCTTTGTACTGCTGGGTACGCTGGTGTTTTTGAATCTGCTGGTGGGCATTGTGGTCAACAGCATGGACGAGATGCGAAAAAGCCTGCAAGAAACCCGGCTTCCCCCACCCGGAAGCCTGGAGCAGTTACAAGAGGTACAGGCCAGGCTGCGCGAGGCCCAGGGAATGCTCGAGGCGCTGGTCAAAACTCGGGATTGACCAGATCAGTATCCACCCCTGGCGAAAGCACTGCCGGATACCCCAGCACCCGCCCCAGGGCCGTAATCTGGCCTTTGTGATGGAATTCATGGGTAATGGGGTGCAGCAGCAGCCAGCGCTGGCTCACCCTGGCCTTCCAGCCCCGAACCGGATGCGTCCACTCGTATACCTGGTCGAGCTGGTTAAAAGTTTGCAGGGCCTCTTCCACCACTGCATCGGCCTGAGCAAATACCGCCCGCATGGCCGCCACATCGGGCGTCTCCGCCCCCTGGATTGGGGCCTGAGGCTTGCCCAAACCCACCGTGCCCACCCACCACAGGTAGCAGTCGGCCACATGGGCATGCAGGTTGCGAATGCTCCCAAAGGCAAAATCGGGGTGCTCCTGGGTATAGATTTCCGGTGGCAGCGAGGCGCAGTAGTCAAAGAGGATTTCGCGGGAACGCCGCACCCAACCATAAAAAACCCGCAGGTCATCGTTCATACTGCAAGATACCCCAACCCGATGTGGTATACCAGTAGTAAATGGCACATCCGTATGCGATCCGCCCCCAGACGCCCTGGCAGCGTTTTGGGGTTTGGGCCTTGCGAATGCTGGGCTGGACGGCGGTGATGGCTCCGCCTCCCGGAAAGAAGTTCGTGTTGGTGGGTTATCCCCACACCTCCAACTGGGACTTTTTGTATGCGCTCTTGTGGGGCATGGCTTCGGGCACGCGCTTTCGGTGGGTGGGCAAGAAAGAGCTTTTCCCCCCAGTGCTGGGGGTGGTGATGCGGTGGCTGGGTGGCATTCCGGTAGACCGCTCCAGGGCAGGCGGCGATTTTGTCAAGCAGGTAGCCCGCATCTTCGAGCAGCACGATAACCTCTGGGTGGTGGTGGCTGCCGAGGGCACCCGCAGCCGCGCCCCTTACTGGAAGAGCGGTTTCTACTACATGGCCCTGGAGGCTAAAGTGCCCATCGCGCTGGCCTACATTGACTACAGCCGCAAGGAGGTGGGTATTGGGGGATACCTCACCCCCAGCGGGAACATTGAGGCCGACTTCGAGCAAATAAAAACCTTTTACCAGGACAAAGTGGGCCGCGACCCCAGCAAGCAAAGCCCTATCCGGTTGAAGCCAAAAGATGGGGCCGATAGCTGATAGCTGATGGTCTATAGTCCATAGTCTATGGCCGATGGCAACGGGCAGGAGGCGAAAAGCCCGGTGCTGAAAGCTGGGCATGGAGCTGGCGGCCACTTGGTAGTGCTACGGTAAGGCATCACCTATCGGACAGGGGACATCCGCGTTATCCTGGTAGACAGTGACCGTGTATGCTAGAGAAACTTGCATCCCTAGAAGCCGAGTACCAGACGCTCGAGCGGCAACTGGCCGACCCGGCGGTGCTCACCAACCCATCGGAGTATCAGCGCATCAGCAAGCGTTATGCCGAGATGGGGCATCTCGTTGAAACCATTCGCGCCTACAAAGAAGCCTTGGCCCACCTCGAGGAAGCCCGCGAGTTACAGTTCGACCCCGAGCTGGGCGAGATGGCCCAGGCCGACATCGAGGCCCTGGAACCTCGGGTGCGGGAACTCGAGGCCGAGCTCGAGCTCCTGCTCCTGCCCCGCGACCCCATAGACGAAAAGAACGTGATTGTGGAGATTCGCGCCGGTACCGGGGGGGAGGAGGCCGCCCTCTTTGCAGCCGAGCTGCGCGACATGATCATGGAGTACGCCCGGCGGGGCGGCTACCGGGTCGAGCTCCTGGACACCTCCCTCACCGACCTGGGGGGGGTTTCCAAGGTCTCTTTTGAGGTGACGGGGCCGGGGGCCTATGGCTACTTGAAGTACGAGGCGGGGGTACACCGGGTTCAGCGGGTGCCCGCCACCGAGACCCAGGGCCGCATCCACACCTCCACCGCGACCGTGGCGGTGATGCCCGAGGCCGAGGAAGTGGACGTACAGCTCGACCCCGCCGATCTGGAAATAACCGTCTCGAGGGCCTCGGGGCCGGGGGGCCAGGGGGTCAATACCACCGACTCGGCGGTGCAGGTTCTGCACAAGCCCACCGGCATGATCGTCTCCTGTATGGAGTCGCGCAGCCAGATCAAAAATAAGGAAAAGGCGCTCTCTATCCTGCGCTCGAGGCTCCTGGAGATCAAACGGGCCGAGGAGGCCGCCCGCCGCCGCGAGGATCGCCTGGCCCAGATTGGCGCGGGCGAGCGCTCGGAGAAAATCCGCACCTACAACTTCCCCCAGTCGCGCGTAACCGACCACCGCATCGGCTTCACCACCCACGACCTGGAAGGGGTGCTCTCGGGCGATCTGTCCAAGCTGCACGAAGCCCTGCGCAAAGCCGATCAAGAACGCCAGCTCGAGGCCCTCTCCGGCGCCCCCAAGTCCGCCTAGGACACGAAAGGCGGGCTGTATGCATGGGTTGCGACGTGACCTATTGGTAGCGGCGGCTATCCTGATGGACAAGCAAGGGAGGGTTTTGCTGGTCGCCAACGACTGGAGCCGCCGGGGCAAGGTGCGCTATACCCTGCCAGGCGGCGTGGTCGAGGCTGGGGAGACCATCCTGGCGGCCATCGCGCGGGAGGTGCAGGAAGAAACGGGCCTCCGGGTCAAGGGCATTCAACACCTGGCTTATGTCATTCAGGTGGAAGATTCGCGTAAAAGCGAGCGCACCATCGCCATGGCCTTCCGTGCCGATTACGAGGGCCTGCTCAACCCCAAAGACCCCGATGGGCACATCGTGGAGGCCCGCTTCTTTACTGCCGAAGAGGTGGCCGTCAAACTCGATGAGCACCGCCCCCTGCTGGAGCCCCTGATGGACTACCTGCGGGGTGAGCGGGGCCGCTTCTATGCGTACTCGAGCTGGGGGAGCGAAGGTACCAGGGTTTGAAAGAAGCCGAAAGCTGAAGGCTAGAAGCTCCAAGGACGCTCGAGCAGGTTTATTCAAATGACCCCGGCTCTGCCGCGCTAGCCCGTACAGTATGCTTTAGTGCGGCGTCTACTAACCCCACGGCATTGGAGGTGAGGCATGGTTGCAGTCATTCTTTCCGGGGGGGCCGGTACGCGCTTGTGGCCGGTCTCGAGGGAACAATACCCCAAACCTTTCATGAAGCTACCCGATGGGCAAAGCCTTCTACAAAAGGCTTTTTTGCGGGCCGCGCGGGTAGGAGCCCGGCAGGTGCTCACAGTTACAGGCCAGGAATATTACTTCAGCACCGCCAGCGAGTACGAGGCCCTGGGGCTGCCCGAAGTGCAGACCTCGTTTGTGATTGAACCGCTGCGCCGCAACACCGCTCCCGCCATCGCCATGGCCGCTTTGTGGGTTGTCGAGCACAGCCCCGATCAGGTCATGCTGGTTCTTTCTGCCGACCATCTCATTTTGCGGGAGGAAGCCTTTGCCCAGGCCGTAGCCCAGGCCCAGGCCATCGCCGAGCAGGGCTATCTGGTGACGTTTGGCATCCAACCCACCTACCCGGCCACCAATTTTGGTTACCTCGAGCAAGGTCTACCCTTACAGGACGGGGCGTACAGGGTCGCGCGCTTCGTGGAAAAGCCCGACCAGCAAACCGCCGAGGCTTATCTGCAAACCGGGCGCTACCTCTGGAACGCAGGCATTTTCTGCTTCAAGGCGACCACCTATCTGCAAGCCCTGGAGCACCTCCAGCCCGAGATGTACAGGGCAGTGCTGGACTGCTGGCAGGGCAGCGAGAAGGGGGATGTGACCTACCTGGATGCAGCCCTCTTCAAGCAGGTTCCCAGTGAGTCGGTGGACTATGCGGTCATGGAAAAAGCCGCGCAGGTAGCGGTCGTGCCCGCTGATCTGGGCTGGAGCGATCTGGGTTCGTGGGACGCCGCCGCTCTGATGGTGCCGCCAGATGCGGCAGGCAACCGGGTACTGGGGGAAGCGGTGTTGCTGGACACCACAAATACCTTCGTACAGACCGAGGATCGCGTTGTAGCGGTGATAGGGGCCAGCGATCTGGTCATTGTGGACACCCGCGATGCTTTGCTGGTGGCCCAGCGCGACAAAGTGCAGGACGTAAAGAAAGTGGTGGAGCAACTCACCCACTCCAAGCACGACACCGTGCGCCGCCACCGCATCATCCAGCGCCCCTGGGGGAGCTACCTGACCCTGGAAGAAACAGGTGGGTTCAAAATACGCCGGGTAGTGGTCAAGCCGGGCCGGGCTCTCTCCAACCACCTGCACCACCACCGCAGCGAACACTGGACGGTGTTGCGAGGCACGGCCCAGGTCTGGCTGGATGGCCGGGTGCAGATCCTGAGACCCAACGAATCGGCCAGCGCCCTGGCCGGCGTAGCCCACCAGCTCATCAACCCTGGACTGCTGGATCTGGTCTTGATCGAGGTACAAACCGGCGAATATCTTGGTGAAGACGATGTCAAGCGACTGGAAAGCCATGTGTGAGCTGGAAAGCGTGAACTTTGCCTCCCACTTTCACTTTACTGTAACGCTACAGCGTAAAAATGACGCCTGTGAGGCAGCTTTTCTACCTGTGCTGTGATATTTAGCGGTTGGATCTGGCAACAGCCCTTGTACACTGAGCCATGGTTTGGAATAGTCCACCGCTCATCTGGATGGATCACAACTCGAGGAGTAACGCATGAAAGCCATGAAGGTCGCTGTCATCGGTACTGGATATGTGGGCATTACCACCGGGGTCACGCTGGCTTACATCGGTCATCAGGTCACCTGTGTGGATGTGGATCAGCAAAAGCTGGCCCTTTTGCGGTCAGGCAAGGCGCACATCTACGAGCCGGGCCTCGAGGAACTCATGCACCTTTCCCGCGAACGCCTGAAGTTCACCGACTCCTACGCCGAAGCCGTGCCGGACGCCGACGTGATCTTTGTCGCAGTGGGCACTCCCTCGGCCCCCGATGGCAGCCCCGACCTGCGCTATGTGCAGGCGGCTGCCGAGGGCATCGGCCAGCACCTGAATAGCAAGTTCGCAGTGATCGTGAACAAATCCACTGTGCCCATTGGCTCGGGCAACTGGGTGGAGTCGCTGGTACAAACCGCCTACGAGGCCAAGCACGGTAAGAAGGCCAAAGGCAACTTTGCGGTAGCTTCGAACCCCGAGTTCCTGCGCGAGGGCTCAGCCATCTACGACTCGCTCTACCCCGACCGTATTGTGGTGGGCGCCGAACGGGAGGAAGCCCTCGAGACCCTCTACAACCTGTACCGCCCCCTGATTGAGCAGAGCTTCCCCGAACCCTCCTTCCAGCCCCGCCCTAACGCCATGAAGGCGGTTCCGCTCATCACCGCCGACCTGGCCTCAGCCGAACTGATCAAATACGCTGCCAACGCCTTTTTATCGGTCAAGATCAGCTTCATCAACGAAATTGCCAGCCTGGCCGAGCGGGTAGGGGCCGATGTAACCCAGATTGCCCGGGGTATTGGACTGGACAGTCGTATTGGCCCGCGTTTTCTGCAGGCTGGGGTTGGTTGGGGCGGTAGCTGCTTTGGCAAGGACACCGCTGCGCTGGTATCGACTGCCAGAGAGTACGGCCTCTCAATGCCCATCGTGCAGGCAGCCCGCGAGGTGAATTACCGCCAGCGAGAGCGCATGGTAGAAAAACTTCAGCGTGAACTCAAAATCCTCAAGGGCCGCACTATTGGTCTGTTGGGCCTGACCTTCAAACCCAACACCGACGACCTGCGCGACTCCCCCGCCCTGGACATTGCCCAGCGACTCATCAAGCACGGGGTCAAGGTGCGCGTCCACGACCCCATCGCGCTCAAACTAGCCCAGCAACAAAACCCTGATCTGGCTGTGGAGTACTGCGAGAGCGTGATGGATCTGGTCGAGGACGCCGACGCAGTGGTGCTGGTCACCGACTGGGCAGTCTACCGCGAGCTCGACTGGGAGGGCATGGCCAGGCTGATGAAGAAGCCCCTGGTAGTGGACGGACGCAACTTCCTGGACAAACAGCGCCTGACCAGAGCCGGTTTCCAGCACATAGGGGTTGGCACAGGCAGCAATCCACAGCTGGTCACGGCGGAGGGTTAGGGGTGGGCCAACGGCGGGTCTGGGCGTGCTTGCAGATTTGCCGAAAGCCAAAAGCACAAAGAAATACCTGCCCGAGACCTGCGATATGCGATTCATACACGGGGTTGAGCCAAAGAAAAAGAATCGGGTCTGGCTTTGCAAGAAAGGGTAAAAATGCGAATTCTCATTACCGGCGCAGCGGGTTTTCTGGGGAGTCACCTCTCGGAGCGGCTCTTGCTCGAGGGTCACGAAGTGGTGGGCGTCGACGATTTCAGCAGCGGCCAACCGCGCAACATTGAGCTGCTCGCCCAGCACCCCCAGTTTCACTTTGTCCAGGCCGATGCTTCCAAGCCCCTCGAGATAGCGGGGCCTCTGGACTGGGTGATGCACTTTGCCTCGCCCGCCTCGCCTCCGCGTTACCTGAAACTACCCATCCAGACCCTGCTGGTCAACGGCGAAGGCACCCGCCACCTGCTGGATATGGCTCTGGAAAAGGGCGCTAAGTTCTTTTTGGCCTCCACCTCCGAGATCTACGGAGACCCGCTGGTACACCCGCAGCCCGAGACCTACTGGGGCAACGTGAACCCGGTGGGGCCGCGCTCCATCTACGATGAAGCCAAGCGTTACGCCGAGACCCTCACCATGGCCTACCGGCAGGCCAGGGGGGTCTCCACCCGCATCATTCGGATCTTCAATACCTACGGCCCGCGTATGGACGCCGAAGATGGGCGGGTGGTCACCAACTTCATCAACCAGGCCCTGCGCGGCCAGCCCCTCACCATCTACGGCGATGGTAGTCAGACCCGTAGCTTTCAGTACGTGGACGACCTGATCGAGGGCATCCGCCGCCTGATGGACGTGGAGTATCACCAGCCGGTGAACCTGGGCAACCCGGAGGAGTACACCATGCTCCAGTTGGCCGAGCTTATCCAGGAGCTGGTCGGTTCCAAGATGCCCCTCGAGTACAGGCCACTCCCCCAGGACGACCCCCGTCAGCGCCGCCCTGACATCAGCCGGGCCAAAGCGCTCCTGGGCTGGGAGCCCCGGGTGGCGGTGCGTGAGGGACTGGCCCGCACCATCGCGTACTTCAGAAGCCTCCAGGCCGCAGCTTCGCGATAGGAATGGGCTGTGGGAAGATTGTTTGATTCTGCCATGATCGAGGTGCTCAGATGAACGTTCTGGTTGTGGGGGGGGCGGGCTATATCGGCAGCCACACCGCCAAAACCCTGAAGAGAGCCGGTCATAACCCTGTGGTGCTTGACAACCTCAGCACCGGCCACCGCTGGGCGGTGCGCTGGGGGCCGCTGGTCGAGGCCGACCTAGCCGATAAAAAGGCCATTCTGCAGGCCATACGCGACCACCAGATCGAGGCGGTGATCCACTTTGCCGCCAACGCCTATGTGGGCGAGTCCATGCAGAACCCGGCCAAGTACTTTCGCAACAACGTGGCCAACATGCTCAACCTGCTCGAGGCCCAGCACGAGTCAGGCGTCAAGCGCATTGTGTTCTCCTCCTCGTGTACCACCTATGGCATCCCCGAGCGCGTTCCCATCAGTGAAGACTTCCCCCAGTCGGCCATCAGCCCCTATGGCGAGTCCAAGCTGATGGGAGAAAAGATGCTCAAATGGTTTGGCGAGTGTTATGGCTTGGGCTGGGTGGCCCTGCGCTACTTCAACGCCAGCGGGGCCGACCCCGAGGGTGAGATTGGCGAAGTCCACGACCCCGAGACCCACCTCATCCCCCTGGTAATAGATGCCGCTTTGGGCAAGCGGCCTCCGGTCAGGATTTTCGGCACCGATTACCCCACCCCCGATGGCACCGCCATCCGCGACTACATTCACGTGATGGATCTGGCCGATGCCCACGTACGGGCCTTGCAGTATTTGCTCGAGGGCGGCGAATCTACCGCCTTCAACCTGGGTACCGGCCACGGCCACAGCGTGCGCGAAGTCATCGCCGCCGTCGAACGGGTAGGGGGCCGCAAGGTTCCCGCCGAGGAGGCCCCCCGCCGGGCCGGAGACCCCCCCGCTTTAGTCGCCGACCCAAGCAAGGCCCACAGAATACTGGGCTGGGAGGCGCAGTACCGGGAGCTCAACCAGATCGTTGAGACCGCCTGGCGCTTCGCAGAAAATCGAAAGCAGTAACCCACCAGCAACCTCATCTAGGCTTACGGGGTTGATTTCATCGCCCGCCACCTCCTAAGGCAGCCATAAAATCAGCGTATCCCCCATTGGAAGCCCCTTCGCTTCTTTCACAGTTCGATGCGGACACGGTTTAGTGCGGGACATGGAAACTGCGAATCAAGGGTTGCTTCGGGTTGATGTATCCAGTTGGGCATCCGACTTGTGGCTCAATGTCGAAGTCACTTCCCTTCCCACTTGACAAAATATTTAGTTTAGCCTAAAAATAATAACCTATTTGGGCAGGTATGCCTAAATATCCAGAGGGCAACGATGTGGATCAATACCACTGCCAGCTGCCGGGGTGACGCCTGTGAATCAATTGACTGTCCGAACATCTCTTTCCGAAGCTCAGGAAGACTATTTGAAACAAATACTTTTGCTGGGCAGCGGGGGCGAAGGCATGGGCAGACTGGAAGATACCCGCCCCGTATCCACTCAGTCGCTGGCCGACCAGATGCAGGTCAAGCCCGCGTCGGTGACCGGGATGCTGAAAAAACTGGCTGAGCTGGGGCTGGTGGACTACGAAGCCTACCGGGGTGTGCGCCTCACCGAGGCAGGCTACAAGGTAGCCCTCGAGGTACTCCGCCACCACCGGCTAATTGAGGCCTATTTGCACCAGGCCCTGGGCTATGGCTGGGAAGAAGTCCATGCCGAGGCGGAAAAGCTCGAGCACCACATCTCCGAAGCCTTCGAAGAGCGCATTGCCGAGTGGCTGGGCCACCCCTCCCACGACCCCCACGGCGACGCCATCCCCAGCGCAACCCTCGAGCTGCCCCAAAGCACCCCCAACAGCCGTTTGACCGCCCTGGAGCGGGGTGCTCTCGGCAGGGTGGCCCGGGTTGCCACCCAGGATCAGGACGCGCTCAACCTCTTTGCCCACCTGGGCCTCAAACCCGGCGTCTCCATTCAATTGCTAGAACACATAGCCGAGGGCAGTCGCATCCAGGTTGGAAAAGAGCGCTATCTGCTGCCCGTGAGCCTGGCCCAGGTGTTGTGGATCCACCTCGAGGGAGGCCCAAAATGAGTAGAGCGGCTCACCTTGCCGTGCTGGGACTTGCTTTGCTGACAGGCTTCCAGGCACACGCCCAGGCCGACAAAATAGCCCGACTCCAACCCATCGAACAAAGCCCGTTGCAAATCGTGACCACGGTCAACTTTGTTACCGACCTGGTGCAACAGGTTGGGGGCAACCGCGTGCAGGTCGAGGGCTTGATGGGGGCCGGGGTAGACCCCCACCTGTACAAGGCTTCGGCGGGGGATGTGCGAAAGCTACAACGAGCCCATCTCGTCTTTTACGCGGGACTTCACCTGGAAGGCAAAATGGTAGAACTTCTGGAGCGCCTGCCCAAAGCCATCGCCGTGACCGACGCCATCCCGCGCGAACGGCTGATCCGGCCTCCGGGGGGGTTCGGAGGCCAGTACACCTACGACCCGCACGTCTGGTTCGATGTGACCCTTTGGAAGCTGACGGTGGGCCGGGTGCGCGATGCCCTGAGCAAAGTAGACCCGCCAGGGGCCGCCTACTACCGGGCCAACGCCCAGGCTTATAGCCGGCGCCTCGAGCAACTCGATGCCTTCATTCGCCAGCAAATCGCGCGAGTTCCTGCCCAGCAACGGGTACTGATCACGGCCCATGATGCGTTTGCCTACTTTGGGCGGCGCTATGGCCTCGAGGTGCGGGGGCTGCAGGGCATCTCCACCCTCTCCGAAGCCGGCACCCGCGACGTGCAGCAGTTGGCCGATTTTATTGTCCAGCGACGGATTCGGGCCGTCTTTGTGGAGTCCAGCGTGCCCCGGCGGGCCATAGAGGCAGTGGTGGCCGCCGTGCGGGCCCGGGGCTGGACGGTTGCGGTGGGAGGCGAACTTTTCTCCGATGCCGCCGGCAACCCCGGTACCCCCGAAGGAACCTATGTGGGCATGATGGAACACAATACCCGTACCATTGTGAGCGGGCTCTTGGGGAGGTCGCTATGACCCCCTCCCCTACCCCACACGGCCCACCCCCCCTGGTCGTGCGCGACCTGACCGTGGTTTACCGTGAAAAACCCGTGCTGTGGGACATCGACTGGGAGGTGCCGGCCGGGCAGCTATGCGCCATCGTCGGCCCTAATGGAGCGGGCAAATCAACGCTCCTCAAGGCCGTGCTGGGGCTGGTACCCAGAGCCTCCGGGCAGGTTTGGCTCTTCGGACAAAGCCTGGCTGAGGCTCGAGCCCGCATTGGCTACGTACCCCAGCGGGGCACAGTAGACTGGGATTTCCCTGCCAGTGTGCTGGATGTGGTAATGATGGGCCTCTACGGCAAGCTGGGCTGGTTCAGGCGGCCCGGCAGGCCAGAGCGCCAGGCAGCCTTGCGCTGCTTAGAGCAGGTCTCGATGCAGGCCTTCGCCAATCGGCAAATCTCCCAGCTTTCGGGCGGACAGCAGCAACGGGTCTTTCTGGCCCGTGCTCTGGCCCAGGACGCCGACCTCTACTTCATGGACGAGCCTTTTGCAGGGGTAGACGCCGTCACCGAAGACGCCATTTTGAAGGTGCTGCATGAGCTTAAACGGCATGGCAAAACCGTGGTGGTCGTACATCACGATCTGGAAACCGTGCGGGCCTACTTCGACCACCTGACCCTGCTCAACGTACAGGTCATTACTAGCGGGCCGATGGACGAGACCTTCACCGCTGAGAACCTGAAACGAACGTATGGCGAACGGATGGTGGGGGCTTCTTTGCCGGTAGTCCAGAATAGATAGCCAAACGCCAACTGCCTGGAGCTAGAAAATCCAGAGCAGTAAAACAGTCCCTGCGCTTGAAGCTAAACACCGAATGCTCGAGATGGAACTCATATCCCAGGTTTTTACCGACTACACCCTGCGAAACGTAGCCCTGGGTTCGGCTCTGCTGGGCGTGATTGGGGGGGTGCTGGGGGCTTTTGCCATGCTGCGTCGGCAAAGTTTGCTGGGCGATGTGCTGGCCCATGCGGCGCTGCCGGGCATCTGCCTGGCCTTCATCCTCACGGGCTCCAAAGTACCCCTCATTTTGCTCCTGGGTGGGGGCCTGGCCGGTTGGCTGGCTTCTTTGGGGGTGCTGGCCGTGTTACGCCATACCCGGCTACCTGAAGACTCGGCCCTGGGCGTGATACTCAGCAGCTTTTTTGGGTTTGGCATTGCCCTCCTAACCTTCATCCAGCACGGCAACAACGCCAACCAGGCGGGGCTGGATCAGTTCATCTTCGGGCAGGCCGCTACCATCGTGGCCTCGGATGTGTTGAACTTTACCGTGCTGGGGGGGATTGCCCTCTTCACCGTAGGCCTTTTCTACAAAGAGTTCAAGCTGCTCTCCTTCGACCCCGATTATGCCCATAGCCTGGGCCTGCCGGTGCGCGGCCTGGGCACCCTGCTCACCTCGCTCACGGTACTGGCCGTGATGGTGGGGCTGCAAACCGTGGGGGTGGTCTTGATGGCGGCCATGCTGATTGCGCCAGCAGCGGCAGCCCGTCAGTGGACGGATCGGCTCAGCGCCATGATTGGGCTTGCGGCGCTGTTTGGTGCGTTGGCCGGGGTGAGCGGGGCTCTGGTCTCGGCCAGCCGCGAGAACCTGCCCACGGGCCCCTTGGTGATTCTCTCTATCAGCGTAATTCTGCTGGTTTCGCTGTTCCTGGCCCCTTTACGCGGGCTGGTGTGGGACTGGGTTCGTACCGGGCAAAACCGCCGCCGGATTTTCCTCGAGCGCCTCTTGCTGGACGCCCATGTGCTGCACAACCACGATGTCCTGACCCCCCAAACCCTGGCCCATCGTCGCCGCGAGTCGCCGGCAGCCGCCCAGCGGCATCTGGAGATGTTGCAGGCTCGAGGCTGGGTACAGTCAAGCCGAGAAGGCTACGCGCTGACACCGGCAGGCCATGAAAAAGCCCACGAACTAGAACAGGCCATGCGGGTTCTGCCGAAAACGCTTGAGGTGGGGTGATATGAACGCCGACCTGGTCATCATCGTCACGGCCATCCTGGTTTCGGTGGCCTCGGCCCTGGTAGGCACCTTTCTGGTGCTGCGGCGCATGGCCCTTCTGTCCGATGCCATCGCCCATGCGGTGCTGCCGGGGATTGTGCTGGCCTACTGGCTCTCGGGGGGCGAGCGGGCTTCCCTGCCCGCCTTGTTGGGGGCCGCCGCAGCGGGCCTGGTCACCGTAACCCTGGTGGAGTGGCTCACCCGCACCGGCAGGGTCAAGAACGACGCCGCCATCGGCATCGTATTCCCGGCCCTGTTTAGCCTGGGGGTGCTGGCGGTATCGCTTTATTTCCGCCATGTGCACCTGGACATGGACGCGGTGCTCTACGGTGAAATTGCCTATGCGCCTTTCAACACCCTGGCCCTGTGGGGCCGTGAAATTCCCGAGTCGTGGCTGGTGATGGGTTCGCTGACCCTGCTCAACCTGCTCTTCGTGCTGCTGTTTTACAAAGAACTCAAGCTCTCCACCTTCGATGCAGGCCTGGCCGCCACCCTGGGCTTTGCACCCGGCGTACTGCACTATGCGCTCATGACCCTGGTTTCCTTCACTTCGGTGGGGGCTTTCCAGTCGGTAGGGGCCATTTTGATTGTAGCCTTCCTGATCATTCCCCCCGCCACGGCTTACTTGCTTACCCAGCGCCTGCCGGTCATGATCGGCCTGGCGGTGGGGGTGGGTGTGGTGTCCAGCCTGGCGGGCTACGGGCTGGCCATCTGGCTCGATGCTTCGATTGCCGGCATGATGGCCACGGTAGCCGGAATCTGCTTTGCGCTGGCCTTCCTTTTCTCGCCCCTGGGGGGCTACCTGACCACCCGGCTGCGCCGTGAACGAGAGCGCCTCGAGGTCGCCGCTCGCCTCCTGGTGGCCCACCTGGCCCACCACGACCAACCGGTTTCCGAGCAGGAGGTGCTAGCGGAGTTTGGCTGGAAACCAGCCTTTCTGCGTCAGGCCAGGAATAAAGCCCTGCGGGAGGGCTGGCTCGAGGTCTTGAGGGACGGCTTGCGCCCCACCCCAAGCGGCCTTGCCACCAGCAAAACCCGTTCTGCACAGGATTTACGCTAGCTTGGCTTCATTTGCCGGTGTCGCTCAGCGACTGACCTCCACGCTGGTACGGTTGCCTGCCGCATCCACCGCAATGAGGGTCACGCGGCGCACCGGAACCTCCACGTAGAAATTAACTTCCTTGCCCTTGGGCAGCGACAGGGGGTTGAAGGTTCGGTCGTATTGCAAGGTCACCCGATCCACCCCGGTATCGTCTAGAACGCGCCCGGAAATTTGCAGGGTAGACTCGGTACGGGCGGGGATTTCCTCCTCGGTGCCATCGGGCAGGGTACGTTTGCGGGCCGGTTGCACCACCGTCACCACCCGCTCGGCCCGTTCAATCACAACCTGCGGGGGACGCGCATCCAGCACCATCGGCAAGCGAACTGTGCGGATCTGGCCGCTCATGTCGGTGGCATCTACCCTGATTTCCACCTGCCCCGACTGGGGGGCCTGCACCCGGAAGCTAAAGCGCACCAGCTTCTGCCCCCGGTTGGCCTCTGAAAGCAGCTCTTTTCCGCCTGCCTTCACGCTCTGAACCCCCACGTCATCCAGGGCATACCCCTGTACCTGCAACGAACGCTGCGAAAGCACCCCGCTTTTGGGCTGGGTAATGCCAATCAGCGGCGGCTGGGTATCGCCAGGCCGCTGGCAAGCCGAAAGCAGCAACAAAAAAAGAAGGGGCATGAAACGCACCCCTTCATCCTAGCAGTTGCTCAGGGTCTGAAAATTAGGCCAGCCCGCGCGTTGAAGTCCAGACCACCTACCCCAGGCACGTTACCCGTGAAAATACCAAAGCCCACCTGGAGTTCACCATATACACTGAAGGGTTGTCCGGGGAAGGCATACTCGATCCCAGCCAGGCCGTGGGGGAAGATGTAGATGCCGCCCACACCGCTGAAGGACCACAGGCCCAGCGAAGCTCCTGCGCCTGCATACCAGCTCAGATCAAAGCCCGGGGCAGCAGGGATGGCTTGCTCCAAAATAATGTAATCGGCTCCCGCCCCCAGCCCAGCGAATGCAAGACCAGCGCCTACACGGAAGCTGCTGACCTGGTATTGCACACCGATCCAGGTCGGGAAGCCCGAGTAGAGGCCAAAACCTTCCGACTGAGCTTTGCCTAGAGAGCCAAACATCAACGCAAACAAGACGATCAAGGGCGCTAAACGTTTCATCTTTTGCTCACCTCCAAACGTAGTCTAGCACCTTTGCGTTATTTTTGCGTTACTTTAGGTGGTATAGAGCGCATTAATTCGCACATAGCCTTCTGTAAGGTCGCAGCCCCAGTGAAAAAGTACAGAATGGCTCCATCTCGACCAGTTCGCTGGTCAGCCGGCAGGAAGGATGGTCGTGGTTGTCAGGCATCTGCATCACTAGTTGACAATCCGGTTTGAGACGACTCCAGAGCGTTGGGATCAGTCGGGCATGGTCTTCCAGACATTTCAGGGCAGCATTAGAAAAAATCAAATCTCACCCACTCTTCAGCGCCCGGGTATCGCCTTGTTCAAAGTACAGCCACGATCTGACAAAGGTTGCCGATTTAGACAGTATATCTGTCGAGTAATCCAAACCCAAGGCCTCGGAGCCAGGCAGATTGTCTGCCAGTTTGCGGGTTAGCTCTCCTGTTCCACAGCCCAGATCCACCACTTTGAGATTGGGGCGTATCTTCATCAACGACAGCAGATCGAAAAAGGGGCCAAGCGCTCGGCTCGAAATTGGTTGTATTGATCGGGGTTCCAGGGCACGAGGGTATTCTACGACGGCCCCTGCCCCACCACGCAGCCACGCCCCTGCCAGCCGATTTGCTTGACCTTCCCACCCTCGACCAGCACGGGCACGGTGCGCTGGCCGTGGGTAAGGGCGAGCATCCGCTCGAGGGCCTGTTCATCCACCTCTACGTCATACTCAACAAACGTCACTCCCCGCCACTCGAGGTCTTCCCGCAACTCGGCGGTAAAGGGGCAGCTCCGGGTGCCAAACAACTCTAATGCCATAACACTCCCAACTGTTCGCGGATCACGTGATAGACCGAGGCCTGCACTTCCTGGATGCGCGGAATGTGGTCTGAAGGTACCACAATGGCCAGGTCGGCCAGGTGTTGCCGCACCACCTCTCCCCCATCGTAGCCGAGCAGCGCAAGGGTCAGGAGCCCTCGTTTGCGGGCTTCCCCCAGGGTCAGAAGAATGTTTCTGGAGCCCCCACTGGTAGAGATGCCCACCACCACATCCTCCGGGCGGGCCTGGGCAATCAGTTGACGGAGGAAAACCACCTCGGGGCCCACATCGTTGGCGATGGCCGAGAGGTTGGCAGGCTCGAGGGCCAGCGAGATGGCCGGAATCGGCTTCCAGCCCAGCGGTGGAGCCACGCAGTCCAGGGCAAGGTCGTTGGCGTCGGTGGCCGAACCCCCGTTGCCAAAGAGGATCAGCTTGCCACCCCGCTCCAACCGCTCGGCAATCCTGCTTGCGGCACTGGCGATGGCCTCTGACTGCTGCTCGGCTACCACCAGCCGTAAGCGGGCGTCTTCGGCCACCTTCAGGCGAATGGATTCGGCGGCCTCGGCCAGCAGGGCTGCTGTGTCCTGCTTTTCTGTGCCCAGGAATGGGTACAAAAACGAGGTCGCTCCCAGTTCATGACGGCTCTCGCGGTGCTCGAAAAAAACATGGACGGTCTCCCACAGCACGTGATAGAGCATCTCTACTATTTCCTGGTGGATGAAAGGGTGGGTGGCGACCTCCACTGCGTAGTCGGCCCCCTGGCCCGTGAGCGCAAACGTCAGGGCCCCTTTCTGCCGCGCGAAGGCCAGGGCTGCCTCGACCTCGGCATCGCCCGACGCAGGGGCAAACCCCATGACCATGTCCTCGGGCCGGAGCAGGGCTTCTAACCAGGGCCGGAAGTAAAGGGACAGGTCGAGCGCCGGCAGGGCCCGCTTGCCCACAATAACCGGATGCACAAACTCCACCGAAACGTGTTGTGCATCGGTGGCGTAGGGCCCCTGCCCGAAAGCCAGCAGGCGGCCCCCGGCCAGAAACCGTTCGGACATCTGTCGGCAGACCTCGGCCAGACGCGCTGCCTCCTGGTCAAAAAAAGCCTTCGACAGCGTATTGCGTGCCTGCATCGCGGCCTGGATCTGGTCTATCGCCCCCGCCTGGTTCATGGCTGATTGGCGTATTTTTGGGTCTGGGTCAGCAGATGCGGGGCAGGGGGTCGCCCACCAGCATATCCACCACCCGGCTCGAGCCGTACCCACTGACGGTGTAGACCACGCCGGCGGGGGTTTCCACCACCTCCCCAACCAGCCTGGCTTCCCGACCCCCGGCCACACCCTGCACCGCCGCCAGCGCAGCTTCGGCGTACTCCGGGGCCACAATGGCGATGAACTGCCCTTCGTTGGCAATGTGCAGGGGGTCGAGGCCCAGAATCTCACAGGCCCCTCGCACTTCGTTGCGGATGGGAATGCGCTCTTCATAGAGCTTGAGGGCCAGCCGGGCATCCCTGGCCAGCTCGTTGAGCGCGGTGGCCACCCCGCCCCGGGTAGGGTCGCGCATCCAGCGCAGGCCGGGCGCGGCGGCCTCAATCAGCGCCTCCACCAAGGGCCAGACCGAGCGGGTGTCGGACTCGAGGCTGGCCTCGAGGTCAAGCTCGCCACGGGCCAGCAGAATGGTGATGCCGTGGTCGCCAATAGGGCCCGAGAGCAGCACCTGGTCGCCGGGGCGTACCGAGGCAGCAGCCAGCTTAACCCGTGCGTCTACCAGCCCAATCCCACTGGTGCTGATGAAAAGCCCATCGGCCTTGCCGTGCTCCACCACCTTGGTATCGCCGCCCACCACCTGCACCCCGGCCCGCTGGGCCGCTTGCTGAAGGGCCTCGAGTTCGGCTTGCAAAACCTGAACCGAAAGACCGGCCTCCAGAATCAGCGTGGAAAGGAGGGCTACCGGTCTGGCCCCCGAGACCGCGAGGTCGTTGACCGTACCGTTGACGGCCAGCTCCCCAATGGAGCCGCCGGGAAACCGCAGCGGCTTGACCACAAAGCTATCGGCGGTAAAGGCCAGGGATGCACTGCCCAGACTCAGCAGGGCCGCATCGTCCAGCGCAGGGTTGCCCAGGATGGGCGCAATCAGCCCCTCCACCAGACGACGGCTGGCCTTGCCGCCGGAGCCGTGGGCCAGCTCGATCTGGGTGTCCTTGAAGCGGATGGCAGTTGGTTTGACCATAGGTTTTCAGTCGCCCGAGACCAGCTCGGCGCGGTGGACGTAGTTGTAGTAAGCGGCACAGGCCCCTTCCGAAGAAACCATCAGGGCGCCCACGGGCTTTTCGGGGGTGCACTCCTTGCCGAATAGTTTGCACTGAGGGGGCTTGAGCACCCCCTTCAAGACCTCGCCACACTGCGCGGCCTTGGGATCGGTCACGCGCACCCCGGCCACCTCGAAACGGGCCTCGGCATCCCAGGGGGCATACTCCGGGCGCAGTTTGAGCGCAGACTGGGAGATGAAACCCAGGCCGCGCCACTCGAAGAAGGGGCGCAGTTCAAACACCTCGGCCATGGCGGCCAGTGCGGCCTGGTTGCCGTCCCAGGGTACGACGCGCTCGTACTGGTTTTCCACTTCGGCCCGACCTTCATTGAGCTGCCGCAGCAGCATCACCAGGCTCTGCAGCAAATCCAAGGGCTCAAAGCCCGAGACCACCACCGGCCTGCTATACTCCCGGGCCACGAACTCGTAGGGGCGGCAGCCGATTACGGTGGAGACGTGCCCCGGCCCCACAAAGCCGTCCAGGCGCATGTCGGGCGAGTCCAGGATGGCCCGCATGGCCGGAATGATGTTGACGTGGTTGCTGAAGACGGTGAAGTTGGGTATGCCCATCTTTTTAGCCCGCAGCAGCGTGAGGGCCGTAGAAGGAGCGGTGGTCTCGAAGCCGATGGCGAAGAAGACCACCTCGCGGGCGGGGTTCTTCTCGGCCAGCTTGAGCGCGTCCAGCGGCGAGTACACCATACGAATATCGACACCCCTGGCTTTCATCTCCAGAGGCGTGCCCATCTGGCCCGGTACGCGCATCATGTCGCCGAAGGCGGTCAGGATTACCTGGGGGTTCTGGGCCAGCCGGAGGCCGTCATCTACCCGGCCCATAGGCAGCACACAGACCGGGCAGCCGGGGCCGTGAACGAGCTCGAGGTTCTCCGGCAGCAAGTCTTGCAAACCGAAGCGGTAGATGGAGTGGGTATGCCCGCCGCAGACCTCCATGATGCGGTAGTGGCGCTTGGGGTCGGCCAGGCGACGGATTTCCTCAGCGGCTTTTTCGATCAGCTTGGGATCGCGGAACTCATCAACGTATTTCACGCTACCCCCTCCTGGCCCGCTCCCGCGGCAGGGGCAGGAAGTTTTGCGATGGCAACGCCCATGTGCACCAGGAGCACATCACCCACTCTGACCTCAGGAAAAAAGTCCACTGCGATGGTCGCTTGCTGACCGAGACGGTCTCGTACCACTGCATCTCTGCCGACCACTTCAATCACAAAAGTGGGCACCGCCACGTCGCCGCAGGTGGTGCAGCCGTCGGCATCAAGGGTGCAACTAGCGTAGAACTCGAGGTTATGGGGCATGGGGACTTCGCTCCTCAGCAAACTGGTAGCCCTCGAGTTCTTCCAGGGCTTCCTCGGCCTCGCCCAGCATGGTCAAAAGCTGGAGCTGCTCGCGGGCCTGGGCCTCGCTGATCTTGCTCATGGCAAAGCCCACGTGAATCAGCACCCAGTCACCCACCTCCAAGGGGGAACCGCGCAGCAAATCCAGGTTGACCTGCCGCTTGACCCCCGACACATCAATGGTCGCCATGTGCTTATCGGCGCTTTCAAACTCTACAATCTGGCCAGGAATGGCAAGGCACATTCTGGACTCCTTTCAAAAATAGGCGACGCTACCTAGATTATATGAGCTAGCTCAGGACACCTGTACCCATGCATTTCGGTCAGGCTTAAGAGGGTTTCTGGACTTGCCCTATCATCTTAACACCCTAGGTGGAGCCTATGCACGAGCTCTCAATCGCTACCCATATCGTTGCGGTTGCCCAGGAGGAGGCAACGGCACGCGGGGTAGAGGTGGAGGCTGTGCACTTGCGATTAGGGGCACTTTCGGGGGTGGTGGTGGACTCGCTCTTGTTCGGCTTCGAGATAGCCAGCCAGGGCACCCCCCTCGAGGGCACCCGTCTCCTGATCGAGGAGGTGCCCCTGACCATCTACTGCCCCACCTGCGAGGCCGAAGTGGAGTTGGCAGGCATCCAGAGCCTGCGCTGCCCTCGCTGTGGTGAGCTTTCGGGCGAGATCCGACGTGGTAAGGAGCTGGAAATTGTAGCCCTGGAGGTAAAGGACTGACCATGACCAAAACGCCACGAATCCTCGAGGTGCGGGCCAACGTGCTCAAGGACAATGACCTGCTGGCCCGCTCACTACGCGAACGCTTTGCCCAGAGCAGGACGCTGGTATTGAACCTGGTCAGCAGCCCTGGCTCGGGCAAGACCACTTTGCTGCGCCAGACCCTGCTGGAGCTAAGCCCGCGCTACCGGGTTGCGGCCCTAGTAGGCGACCTGGCCACCGACAACGATGCCCGACGGCTGGCCGAGAGCGGCGCGCCGGTAAGGCAGATCGAGACCAAAACCCTGTGCCACCTCGAGGCCCGCATGATTGAGGAACACCTAGAGGGCTGGGACTTGCGCCAGATTGACCTCCTCTTTATCGAGAACGTGGGCAACCTGGTCTGCCCCTCGAGCTGGGATCTGGGCGAAGACCTGCGGGTAGCACTGTTCTCCACTACCGAGGGCGAGGACAAACCGCTCAAGTACCCCACCCTCATCAACACCGCCGACATAGCCCTGATCACCAAAATTGACCTGGCCGAGGCAGTGGAGTTCGACCACGAAGCCATGTACCGGAACCTGCGTGAGATACGTCCGGGCATCGAGATCCTGGAGGTTTCGGGCAAGCGTGGTACCGGCATGGCGGCTTGGCTGGAGCGGCTCGAGGGTGCCCTGAAAGCCAAGCGAAGCCAGCACTGATACCGCTGGTTTGAGCGGTTCAGGTCAGGCTTGCATCACCATCACTCCGCCCAGCACCACCAGTGCCCCCAGCAGCCGCAGCAAGGGCAGTTTATGCAAAGCGGGCAGGGTGGTGGCCTGGCCGGAGAGCAGTCCGGCTCCGATACCCATCAGGTGTAAAAGGGCCGTGGACAGCACAAAGCCCAGTGCGTACTCGAGGCCCGAGACGCTGGCGGGCATCTCTGCACCGTGGGCGTGGCCATGGAACAACGTGAACAATCCCACCAGCACTGCACCGAAACCCAGCTGCATTCGGGCTGCAAATAGCACCAGGCCCCCCAGCAAGAACACCGACAGCAGAATCCCGGTCTCGACAAGGGGCACTTCCAGGCCAAGCATCCCCAGCAGGCCACCCAGCGCCATCACTGCTACAAAGGCCAGGGGTACGCCCCACAAGGCCCGGCGATCGCCCCCGCTGGCAAGCTGTGCCGCCCATAGCCCGACGGCCACCATGGCCAGCAAATGATCCAGACCACCCAATGGGTGCATCCAACCGTGCACAAAACCACTGGCCGAGCCGTATTCGCTATGAGCCAGACCCACCTGTGCCAGTATTGCCGTCGCAAAGACCGGCTTTGCCATGAGATAGGAACATGACCGACGTTACGGAAGTAGTCAATAGATTGGTAGTCTCAGCGTGGATCTGGGCGGGGCAAGACGCCCTGTATGGGTGTCTGGTGTCAGGGACCGTTGGTACTGCCCGCTGCTAATACCAAATCTCACCGAAGATGACCCCTAAGGTAGGATTGGGGAATGAGTCGAAGGATTGCCCCAATCGATTGGGTCGAAAGCGCAGAGGAGTTGGAGGAGCTGTACAGAAGAGAGAAGCACCTGGAACGACGCAA
This sequence comes from Meiothermus sp. CFH 77666, assembly GCF_017497985.1. Taxonomy (NCBI): domain Bacteria; kingdom Thermotogati; phylum Deinococcota; class Deinococci; order Thermales; family Thermaceae; genus Meiothermus; species Meiothermus sp. CFH 77666. The sequence continues at coordinate 11,990 of NZ_JAGDFV010000004.1, read as the reverse complement.
ACGGCTGCAGGCGATGTGGTTGGTACGTCGGGGCAAAGCGGCGCAGGAGGCGGCCAAAGAGGTGGGGATTGGACGTAAAACCCTCAGCAGGTGGCTGGACTGGTACCGGGCGGGGGATTGGGGGAGGTTCTGAAGCGCGTACCGGGCTGGGGGGTTAAAGTCCGTCGAGCCTGGCTGGATGAAGGCCAACAGCTGGAACTGAAAGATGAGTGCGCCAAGGGAAGCTTTCGCACCTACGAAGAAGCGCAGCAGTGGGTGCAACAACGCTTTGGGGTACAGTACAGCTATAAAGGCCTGTATGGGCTGATGGCTCGCTGGAAGGTTCACCCCAAAGCACCGCGACCGAGTTCCGCCAAGGCCGATGCGGCAGCGCTAGGGCGCTGGAAAAAGGGGGGCTCAAAGCCCTGATAGGCGAAGCGCTTCACCGACTGGGTCAGAACCTGGGGGAGGCCCTGGCCCTAGCGATGAGATGCGGCTGGGACTGCTGGGTCAGGTTCGACGGGTGCTGGCGCCTCGTGGGGTGAAGGTGGTTCAGAGGGTACAGCGGGCATACCGGTATGCCTACCTGCTGCTGGCGGTGATACCGGCCATCGGCCAGTTGAGGTGGCATTGGATCCCGCGCATGAAACAAGAACAGCTCAAACCGGTGCTGGAGCAATGGGCCTTAGCGATCAACGTTTGGGATGGGGCGGGGGTTCACCGGGGTCGTACCCTATCCGAGCTTTCGGGCCGTCGGATCATTCAACCGGCCTATTCGCCCGAGCTCAACCCCGCCGAGCGGGTTTTTGAGGAGGTCAGGCGGGCTATTGAAGGCAAGGTGTACCCTTCGCTGGAGCACAAACGCCTGGCTGCCGAGCAGTTTCTCACAGCTTGCGGCTGACCCGACCAGGGTCAAGCAGCTTTGCTTTTGGCCCTGGATTCAAGAGGCGTTATGTGTCACATCGTCGTAGAGTTGGTATTAGGTGGTATAGAGCGCGTTAATTCGCACATAGCCTTCGGTAAGGTCGCATCCCCATGCCATTCCTTGTCCCTCGCCCAGTCCCAGGTCGGCCTCTACCAGCACCTCTTCGGTTTGCATGGCCTGGCTGGCTGCGGTGCGGTCGAAGTCTAGTACCCGACCGGCGTAAAGGGGAATACCTTGCAGGACAATCCGAACCCGGTCTACCTCAAGTGCCACCCCCGCTTTCCCCAGCGCCATCATGACCCGACCCCAGTTGGGGTCGTTGCCGTAGACGGCGCTTTTCCACAAAGGGCTGGCCGCCACCGAGAGCGCGGCTTTGCGGGCTTCCGCGTCGCTAGCGGCCCCGGTTACTTTCACCGTGAGCAGCTTGGTAGCGCCCTCGCCGTCGCGGGCCAGCTTGCGGGCCAGCTCCACACAGACCTGTTCAATGGCCTGCCAGAACTCACCCAGATCCACCGGCCCTGCCGCGCCATTGGTCATCAGAACGGCCATATCGTTGGTAGAGGTGTCGGTGTCCACCGTGACCTGGTTGAAGCTTCTGTCCACCACCCCCTGCCAGCCCCGCCGCAGCTCTGTTTGGGAAACCTCGGCATCAGAGACGATGTAGGCCAGCATGGTGGCCATGTTGGGCGCAATCATGCCACTCCCCTTACAAACCCCGACTACTCGAGCCCCGCTCGATAGGGTAGCCTCGGCCATTTTGGGCACCAGGTCGGTGGTCATGATGGCTTCCATAAAGGGGTCAATGTCCAGGCCCAGATGAATATTGGGCAGACCTGCTTCGATTTTCTCTACCGGCAAGGGCTGGCCGATGACCCCCGTGGAGGCAGTCAGGACGGCCTCGGGGGCGATGCGCTGCTGGGCTGCGGCCAGTTCGGCCATCTGCCGGTCGGCCCGGAAACCCTGCGGGCCGGTGGCGCAGTTGGCATTGCCTGCATTGACCACAATGGCCTGTAGAGGCTGACCATTTGCCAGCAGCTCACGGCCTCGAGTCACACAAGGAGCGGCAGCCTTGTTCAGGGTTCCAACAAAGGCCCAGTTGCAAGGGGTTCCGGAAACCAAAAGAGCCAGGTCAGGCTTGCCCGAGGGCTTAATACCGGCCCGGGTTGCACCCGCACGAAAACCAATCGGAAGTCGCATGGTAGCAGCATATCCTTCGATACAGTGATTGGGAAAGCTGTGCGTCTTCAACACCTATGTTTCCAGGAAACGGGATCCGTTTTGCAGCAGTTCTATGCCAGCGCACAAAAGCCCTCGTTTGAGCTGGTCTTGGCGAACCTTCCCCGGAAACCCCGCTGACGAGGCAACGTTACTGTTGCTCGGCGTAGGGGGGATGATACCGCGTAACATACACCCTCAGCGTAGCAAACAATCATTCCGCGTCGAAAACATCATCAGCGGCTACCTTTGAGTATTGAATCCAGGGGGCGATGTCGGGGGTCATCACCAGGCGCGGGCCGGGCTTGCTCAGGCCGTGCGAGACGTAGTGCACGCCCTCGGGGGTGGCGGTCAGGCGGCCCCAAGCACATGCACTTTCGGCACATTCCTACCGACCGGTGCGAGAATTGCGGGGTTTGCGGCTGGAGGAGTTGAGGCTGTCGGCCTCGGTAAAAAAAGCCTTGGAAAACCAGCGGGCTTCGTGAAACTCAAAGGAAGTTGCGAGCCGCTTCAGGCGGGCCTCGAGCTGCTCAAGCTGAGCTAGCAACTGGGGGGTGCGGGCATCGGAGTGACCCTGCAAGGCAGCCCGGATTGGCTGGACAGCCTCGAGCAGAACCTGGGCCTGACCGGGGCCCTCCAGATCGCTTAGCCTGGCATACAGGAGCCGCAGCTGGGCCACAGCTCGCTCAAAGGCCACTTGCCGATAATCGGAGCCTGTCGGCGCGGGTTCGGGCAAGGTCAAACGATACTTCTCGCGGCCCCCGGGCAGTTGCACCTCGGCTTCCAGGGTGGCCACGTCCGAAAGGGGCTCGAGCTGAAGCAGCAGGGTGCGCACCTCGCCCGGCGCCATCGGGCCCAGGTAGCCCTGCCCTCCTTCCCATACCCCCAGCAAAGGGGTCGCCCTGGCCCCCAGGAGTTTCAGTTCAACCCCATCCAGCACTGTTCCCCGCAAAAAGGCCAACTCTTCCAGGAGCGCCTGGGTAAGCTCTGGAGCAGCCTCATCGGGCAAAAACAGATGGGTGCCGCCGCCTACCTCGGCCATATTCGAGAGGAGGGCTTCGTTGTAGCCAAGCCCAATGCCAACTGTGCTGGTGTACACCCCTCGTTGTGCCGCCTGGAGCACCTCGGCCGCAATGGCCTCGGGCTGGGTCAGGCCTCGATTAGCCCGTCCATCGGTTAGCAGCAGCACCGCCCGCAGTCGCCCTTTTTGCGGGGTCAGCATCTGCTGGCCCACCTGCCAGCCTCGAAAAAGGTCGGTGCTCCCCTGGGCCACCAGGGCATCCAGGAAAAACCGGGCCTCCGCAGGCCCCGCCCAACCCTCAGAGCGTAAGACCCCATCGTTAAAGGCAACCAGGCCCAGACGCACCTCCTGACCGGCCAGGGTTTTGAGGATTCCCTCGGCGGCTTCCCGGGCCGCCCGCAGGCGCAGGCCGGACATGCTGCCTGAGCGGTCTATCACCAGCGCCAGGTCGAGCCGGCGGGCCTGCACCCCTTCCTGGGGAGCCTTAATTTCCACCCGCAAGAGATCCTGGCCATCTATCAAAGCCCGCTGTGTATGAATCTGCGTCATGTTTACCTCCAAAGGCAGTATCCCGATATCCACTTTTTCGTCCGGCGGAATTCTGGGGGTTCAGTTTCTTGGTTCGATCGCGAGGGCTTGGGGTCAGTCGTCTAGCACAGGTTTTTTGCCTACAAATATGCTCCAGTCCTCCTCGCCATCTTCCGAAACGGCCAGGTGGTAGTGAACGGGCTCGAGGTCCTTCTCACTCAGCAGATATTCCACAGGGGCTACAAACGCCCACCGAAGCAGCCCGTCCTGGCGGATGAGCCCTCGCGGCTTGTGGTCGGGCCGCACGATCAGCACCAGCCGCCCCCCCGGTTTGAGCACGGGCAGGGCGTGCTCGAGGTGGCCCGAAAGCCAGTTGGCGTAATCGGTCTCGGGGTGCTCGTGCGTTTTCGGGTCAAAGACGTTCTGCGCAAACCAGGCAAAGGTGGGGGGGTGCAGTACCAGCAAATCGGCCACTTCTTCACCCAGGGCTTCGACCAGGTCGGCAATGTCGAGCCGCTTAACCAGATCATTATCGCCCTTCAGGTCGCTGCCCCAGGCCCGGCGGCCCAGCTCGAGGGCTTTTTGCACCACCGTTCCCTTGCCGGCCATGGGGTCTACCACCCACTCTCCCGGCTGGCTGTACCGCTCCACCAGCACCTCGGCAATTGTGGGGTTCAGACCCTCGAGCTCACGCAGTCGCACATCGGCAGGGAAAATCCAGACCGGCCGGGTCGCCCAGTCGGGCAGCGCCCGCCGCTTGACCAGCAGGCTGCGCCAGGCCCGCGCTTTGGCTGCTTCCTGGAGCTGGGCCAGTTCCAGTTCGCGCCTGCGGTAGCGGCTTTGCAGCTTTTGTAGCTCGGCAAAGCTGGCCCCGGCAGCCAGCATCTCGCGCAGGATGGGGCCCAGGGGCGGCTTTGCACAGGCCAGGGGCAGCACCGTGTAGCGCAGGTGCTTGGCGCTGCCCAGCCCGAGCCGGTGGGTAAATGCCGCAAAGGAAGCCTGATCCAGCCCCAGCAGAGTCGCTGCGGTCTCCGGGTCGCTGGCTTTGGGCCGGCCCAGATAGTCCCGGCCCACCTCTAAAACCCTCTGGTAAACCTGATAAGCCTTTGGCATACAGGTTCATTTTGCCGCTCGAGTGATTTCCGTTCGACGGACAATTGAACCCGCCTAATCTCCAGCTCAGGAGGGCTGCTGAACCCGCACCAGGATTCACGGAAGCCTTCCTGTACGGAGGTCAAAACCATGCAAAAACCCAAACCCCCCAAATTCGTCTGGCGCGACTGGGTGGTGGACGACCCCCTGACCAATGAGGCAGCCAGCCGCTACGGAGTGTCCCCCTACGACGCCACGGTGTACTGGCACGGCTGGCTGTGGCGCTACGATGGCCGCGAGTACCAGCCCATCGGCCCGGTCAGCGAGGACGATTTCGACCCGTCGGTGCGCCGCCGCCTGACCTACTGGCGCAAGACCGGCCTGATGCCGCTCGACGAGGACGACCCCGCGCAGGTCGAGGCAGCGCGGGAGCAGTGGCGCAAGCGGGTCTGGAGCGCCCCCAACCCCTGGTAAGGGGCTCACTCGATCACGATTTTCTCGAGGCCAATCTCCGGCCTGGGGTACTGCATCTCGAGGCTTTCCAGGGTTTCGACCAGGATGCTACTCACCAGCCAGTTGCGATACCAGTTCTTATTGGCCGGTATCACGTACCAGGGGGCGTACTCGGTACTGGTCTCGCGGATGGCATCCTCGAAGGCTTCCTGGTACTGATCCCACAGTTTGCGGTCGTCGAGGTCGCCCTTGCGGAACTTCCAGCGTTTCTCGGGGTTGTCCAGCCGCTCTTGCAGGCGTTCGCGCTGCTCGTCTTTGGAGATGTGTAAGAAGAACTTGAGGATGGTAGTACCCTCGTCGGCCAGCATTCGTTCGAACTCGCGGATGTGGCGGTAGCGCTTCTGCCAGACCGCTTTGGGTACCAGGTTCTTGACCCGCACGACCAGCACATCTTCGTAGTGCGAGCGATTGAAAATAACCAGCTCACCCTTGCGCGGCACCTGCTGGTGCACCCGCCAGAGGTAGTCGCGGGCCAGCTCGTGCTCGGTGGGCACGCCAAAGCTGGCCACCCGCACCCCGCTGGGGTCTACCCCGTCGAAGACCACCCGGATGGTGCCATCCTTGCCGCCCGCGTCCATGGCCTGCAACACTACCAGCACCTTGTGCTTGCCTTCGGCAAAGAGCAGCTCTTGCAGCTTTTCCAGCTTTTTGTTCAGCCCTTCCAGCGCCACCAGGGCTTCCTGTTTGCCGCCTTTGAAGGCGCTGGTGTCATCGGGGTCGAAATGCTCGAGGCGAAATGAGTTACCGGGTTCAACACGATACTTTTTCATAACGCTCCTTTGCAGGCGATTCTATGCCAGATTAAGCGGGCCTCGCAAAGGCGAGGGCGCCATACCCCCGGTAACGATAATCAGTCCCGTAGGCATCGGTGACCATTTGCCATCGGTGCCTCCTTAAGGCTGGTTTCAGGTAGGCGGGCTATTTTCAAATCAAGAGGAAATTCATGATGGCTCGAGCACTGACCTACCCCCAAGCCACCCACCTGCTGCGCCGGGCCGCCGCAAGAGGGCGAAAGCAGGAGGCCCAGCAGCTGGTGGAGATGGGCCTCGAGGCCGCAGTGGATTATTTGCTGCGCGACCCGGCCCCCGCCCCTGCTTACACCACCGCCGCCACTCGCAACGAGCGCGGCCAGCAGCACCGCGAAATCAGCCAGCGCTGGCTGAACCACTGGCTCACCACCCCCACCCCCGCCGCCGAGCGCCTGGTGCTGTTCTGGCACGGCCACCTGACCTCGGAGTTCCGCGAAACCATGGGTGCCCAGGGCATAGACTTCTGGAACCAGTTTGCCACCTTCCGGCAACTGGGCTACGGGCCCTATGGCGAACTCCTGAAGGCCATCGCCAGAAACCCGGTCATGCTCCTTTATCTCAACAACGCCCAGAGCCGCAAGGAGCACCCCAACCAGAACTGGGCGCGGGAGCTGCTCGAGCTCTACACCATCGGCCCCGGCCACTACACCGAGCAGGACATCCTGGAAGCGGCCCGGGCTTTCACCGGCTGGACGGTGCGCCTACCCGGCGGCCAGCGCCCCCGCGAGGCCAGCGCCAATGTGGCCTTCGAGTTTGTTTTCAACCGCAACTGGCACGACCCGGGCGAGAAAACCTTCCTGGGTAAGCGCATCAAAACCGGCGATGAGGTGCTGGAAATCCTGATCGCCCACCCCAAAACCTACGAGTTTGTCGGACGAAAGCTGCTGAAGTTCTATCTATGCCCCGAACCGCCCGAGCCGCTGGTACAGGAAGCCGCACGGGTTTTCCACAGCGGCGGCACACGCGAGTTCTTGCGCTGGCTCTTCACCCGCGACGAGTTCTACAGCCCGCAATACCGCAACGCCATCATCAAAAGCCCCCTGGAATACCTGGTGGGGCTGTGGTACGCCGCCGGGGTTACGGCGTTGGATTTCGAGGGGCGGCCTGGGCGTGGGCTTTACCAGGCCCTGGCCGCTATGGGGCAAATCCCCTTCGACCCCCCCACCGTAGCGGGCTGGGATGGTGGCCTATCCTGGCTGGCCGAGTCGCCCTTCCTGAACCGCCTCAATCTGCTGGCGGGCTTTGCGGGCCGGGAGTATAAGCTCGATCTTGAAGTCTTTATGGACAACGGCAGTGGTGCGCTGGCCCTGGTCAAGCCGGAGGCCCAGCTACTCTAGCCAGACGAGGTTCCCATGAACCGACGCGATTTCATCCAAAAATCCCTGTTGACACTGGCCCTGGGGCAGGGTGCGCCCTCATTGCTTTCCAAAACTGCTCTGGCAGCGCAGTCCAGGGACAAAATCCTGGTAGTCGTCAACCTGTTCGGCGGCAACGACCAGCTCAACACCCTGATTCCCTACCGCAACGAACTCTACTACCGCCTGCGCCCCAATATCGCCATCAAGCGCGAAGAAGTGCTGGATTTGGGAGCCAATGGGCAAAAACTGGGCCTTCACCCCGAACTAAGGCCGCTGATGCCGATGTGGAACAACGGCGAACTGGCCATCATCCCACAAGTAGGCTACCCCAACCCCAACCGCAGCCACTTTATTTCCACCTCCATCTGGCACACCGCCGACCCCAGCCGCAGGCAAGAAACCGGCTGGTTGGGCCGCTGGGGCGACCTCCAGGACGATCCTTTCTGCGACACCTTTCTGGGCGGAGCCACCCCCCAGGCCCTGGTAGGGGAACGGCGCAGCGCACCCGCCATCAGCAGCATTGATGCCTTCAGCATTCGGCTGCCCCGGCAGTTCGAGGAGGCTTTTAACCAGGAGGCCCGCTTAGTCCGCAGCGGCACCGCGGAGGAAGTTCGAAAGGCCATGCTCTCGCTGAAGGGGGCCCTGGACAAAATCGGGCGACTGCGCGAGGTGAAAAATCGCGCCCAGTACCCCGATAATGCCTTTGGCCGAAGCATGGGCGACATCGCCCGCATGATTGCCGGGGGGCTGGGCAGCAGCGTCTACTACACCACCCTCGGCGGCTGGGATACGCACGCCGGGCAGCCCCCCCGCCAGGCCGAGCTACTGGGCTATGTGGCCCAGGCCATCACCGCCTTCCGTGCGGATATGAAGGCCATCGATCGGGATAAAGACGTAATGATTATGGTGTTTAGCGAGTTTGGGCGACAAGTCGCCGAGAATGCCTCCTATGGCACCGATCACGGGGAGGGTGGGCTGATGTTTGTACTCGGAGGGGGCGTAAAGGGTGGGCTGTTCGGGAGCGAGCCCGACCTCGAGGATCTCGAGCTGAACGCGCTCAAATACCAGACCGACTTCCGCAACGTCTACGCCTCGGCCTTGCAGTGGATTGCCGCCAACCCGCGCCAGGTGCTGGGAGGCGATTTTAGTCCAGTAGCCTTGATATGAACCTGGGTAGCAGAGCTTTGAGGGGCACGCAGGACATAACCCAGAATGGTCAGCGAAAACCGTCTCTCACTGTGAGAGGGTAGGAGCGGAGGGAAACGGATTGGACGATATCAGAGCAACAAATGTGCCGTTCATTGCGCCATTCTCCGCAGCTATCCGGGCAAAGTGCCCCATTTGGCCACGAAATCGGGCTTTTATCGTTTCCCCTTTCCCTCTCCCTTTGCGGGAGTGGGTGGCGACACCGTCAGCCAGTTTGGTGCTCCTTTTGCCGAATATAACAGTTCTGGCGGCAACCCGGTGTCGCCGTGTGGGGGGTTGAAGCGACGATGCCCAGGTAAATGATAAAAGCCTGGGTCAAGAAATTATGTTTTTGACATAACAGCCTCAATAGGGTATAATAATTTGTTGGATATAAAGCGCGTCCAAGGCGCTTTTTTTGTGCCGAAAACGAAACAGGAGATATTGAATGTCCCAAGTCCTACCAATTGAAATCACCGACGAAGTCAAACAAAGCTTCATTAACTACGCCATGTCGGTCATCGTAGACCGGGCCCTGCCGGATGTGCGCGATGGCCTCAAGCCGGTGCAGCGGCGCATCCTGTATGGGGCCTACCAGGACGGCGTGCTCCCCAACCGCAAACACGTCAAGAGCGCCAAAATCGTGGGTGAGGTGATGGGTAAGTTTCACCCCCACGGCGACGCCGCTATCTACGACACCCTGGTGCGCCTGGCCCAGCCCTGGAACCTGCGCTACCCGCTGATTGATGGGCAGGGCAACTTTGGCTCGCTCGACGGAGACCCCCCTGCAGCCCAGCGCTACACCGAAGCACGACTCTCAAACATTGGCCTCGAGCTTTTGCAAGACCTCGACAAAGAGACCGTACCGTTCGTACCCAACTACGACGGCACCCAGGAACAGCCCGAGGTGCTCCCCGCTGCCCTGCCCAACCTGCTGGTAAACGGCTCCGCCGGGATTGCAGTCGGGATGGCCACCAGCCTTCCCCCCCACAACCTGAACGAAGTGGTGGATGCGCTGGTGCTGATGATTGACAACCCCGAGGTCTCGCTCGAGGAAGTGATGAAGGTGCTGCCGGGGCCGGACTTTCCGACCGGAGCCAAGCTCTCCCGCCGGGGCATCAAGGAAGCCTACGCCACCGGGCGCGGTAGCCTCAAGGTGCGGGCCAGGGTTCGCAACGAGGACAAGAACGGGCGGGCCATGCTGGTCTTCACCGAGATTCCTTACCAGGTCAACAAAGCCGACCTCATTGCACAAATTGCAGGACTGGTACGAAATAAGGTGATTGACGAAATCTCGGCTTTGCGCGATGAGTCCGACCGCCAGGGCTTGCGCATTGCTATCGAGCTGAAGCGGGGTAGCAACCCCCAGGTGGTGCTCAACAAGCTGTACAAGCACTCCCGGCTGCAAACCAGCTTCACCGTAAACCTGCTGGCCATCGTGAAGGGCGAGCCCAAGGTGCTGACCTTGCTCGAGATGATGCGCTACTACCTCGAGCACCGGGGCGAGGTGGTGCGCAAGCGCACCGAGTACGAGCTGCGCAAAGCCAAAGAGCGCGCCCACATCCTGGAAGGGCTGCTGATTGCCCTCGACCACATTGACGAGGTCATCGCCCTGATTCGCGCCTCGCAGGATGCCGCCGAGGCCCGCAGCGGCTTGATGAGTCGGTTCAGTCTGACCGAAATTCAAGCCCAGGCCATCCTGGACATGCGCTTGCAACGGTTGGTGGGTCTGGAGCGCGACAAGCTGCAAGAGGAGTACCGCGAGCTGATGGAGGAAATTGGCCGCCTCGAGGCCATTTTGGGCGATCAGAAACGGCTGTGGCGGGTGGTTAAGAGCGAGCTCCTGGACATCAAGAAGAAGTACGGTGACCAGCGCCGCACCCAGATCACCGAGTTCGAGGAGGGCTTCAGCATCGAAGACCTGATCGAAGATGAGCCTATGGTCATCACCCTGACCAGCCAGGGCTTTATGAAGCGCACCCCCCTCGAGGCCTACCGGGCGCAGGGGCGTGGCGGGGTGGGGGCCCAGGCCGGCAAAACCAAGGAAGAAGACGAGGCCATCTCGGTGTTTGTGGCCTCCATGCACGACACCCTCTTGATCTTTACCAACCGGGGCCGGGTCTATGGCGAGAAAGTTCACGAGCTACCCGAGGCCGGCCGCCAGGCCCGGGGTACCCACGTGGTCAGTCTGCTGCCCTTGCAAGAAGGCGAAGAGGTGGCAGCTCTCCTAAACGTACGCGACCTGACCCAGGAAGGCTACTTTGTGTTTGCCACCAGGGATGGCCTGGTAAAGAAAACCGAGATTAAGGAGTACCAGAACCTGAGCAGCGCCGGGCTTATTGCCATAAATCTGGTGGAAAACGACGCGCTGGTGGGGGTGGCCATAGCCCAGGAGGGCGACCAGGTTATGCTCGCCACGCAAAGCGGCCAGGCCATCCGTTTCGAGCTCTCCGATGTGCGCGCTACCGGGCGGGCCAGCCAGGGCGTTACGGGCATCCGCTTCAAAGAAGGCCGCGACGACCGCGTGGTTTCGCTGGTCATTCTGCCCAAAGGCGAGGAAGGGGAGGTGCTGGCGGTGGGCACCTACGGCTACGGCAAACGCACCCCGGTCTCGGAATATCCCCTGCAAGGCCGGGGTGGTATGGGCGTCATCACCTTCAACACCAACGAAAAAGTGGGGCAACTGGCAGCCCTCATGCGCGTACAGGGCAACGAAGACCTGCTGGTGCTCTCACGCCGGGGCATCGCCATCCGCACCAATGTTGCCAGCATCGCGCAGTACGGACGGGCCACCAGTGGCGTAAAGGTGATGAACCTGAGCGATAAAGACGAAATCGCCTCGGCGTTCGTGATTGCGCCGCAGGATTAGCACATAGTTGTACAAATGCCGGTACAGATACATTCATCATAGCGCCAGTTCGGAGATAGAGAAGAGAAGAAAAAGTCGTGCAGGTAGAGAAAAGAAAGACCTCCAAGTAGGCTAAGGGTGCAATCTGGCAACTGCCCAAGCCAACGAGGAGGTCAATATGAGCATATCTCTACTCGAGTTGTTCTGTGATGTGGATGATTTCTGCCAGGAGTTTGAGGCTGAACTGTCGAAGAAGCAGTTGGAAAGTGGCTCAGGACTGGCTGAGTGGTCTGTTAATCAATATTCCAGCATAATAAGGCCATGAAACAAGCCAGTACCAGCAGGGTCAGGCTTTTATCATAATTCTGCATGAAGACGACCATACAGATCCCCAGCCCGATTCCCTACCTGATGGAAGTACCCGATCTGCGAGCCCACAACACCACCTACGATTGGCGCTTGTTGTTCATGCTGGTGCTGATGGGGCTGGGGAGTGGACGCACCAACCTGCTGGCGA